>CAZBET010000062.1:0-7929 GCA_964490995.1 uncultured Dehalococcoidia bacterium | reverse complement strand
TGGTAGAGAATCTAGCAGGGCACTGGTTTGTCTCCGACACCAAGTACGGGCCACTGGTCCATGCCAGACTGGGAGTGGCCCAGGAGAACTCGGGCAAGCTGGTGAACGTGGTCAGACAGAGCGCGCGGCTGATCGCTCAACAAGGGGACTGGGAGTACATTATCAGCGACGGACCTCCAGGGATTGGCTGTCCCGTCATCTCGTCGTTGTCCAATGCAGACCTGGCACTGCTCATCACTGAGCCCACGCTTTCAGGCATGCACGATCTGGAGCGGGTAATCGGCGTGTGCCGTCATTTCGGCGTTCCGCCGCTGGTCTGCATCAACAAGCATGACCTCAATGAGGAGAACTCGCGACGGATCGTGCAGTCCTGCCTGCACCAAGGAATAGAAGTCGTTTCCAGAATCCCTTACGATGCCGCGGTCTCCGATTCCATAGCGGCGGGCGTCCCGCTGGTCGAATACGCCCACAATGGAGCGTCAGGAGAGATACGGTCGCTCTGGCGGGCCATCGCCGCAGCCCTTGCGGCAACCAAGCCCGCAAGAAAGGAATGACCAATATGCCGATCTACGAGTATAGATGTTCGAAGTGCGGACACAAATTCGAAATTCGCCGGAGCATGGAAGACAGCAACAGCAAGACAAGATGCCCTGCATGCGGTCAAGAAAATGCGCAAAGGATCTTCTCTTCCTTTGCGAGGGCCTCCTCGGGTGGAGCCTGTACTTCGAATAGCTCCACTTGAGGTGTGAGTCTGTGAGGCAGTTTGCCTCAACCGGGACCTGCTGGGAAGGAGGACTTGAGGGATGCCGATCTTCGATTTCAGATGTCAAGAGTGCGGCGGCGTTTCCGAGATACTGGTTCGCAACATCTCGAACCAGAGCGTTCGCTGTCCAACCTGCGGCAGCCAATCCATGGAGAAGCTAATCACCGCTCCCTATTCAGTGAGAAGCCACTCGCCATCGCACGGCGGCACCTGCTGCGGCAGGACGGAGCGGTGCGAGAAGCCGCCCTGCTCCACGGACGACGGCTGCCGGAGGGGCAACAGCCATGGGTGATATTGAGATCGAGCCCAGATACTCAACCAGGGAGGTGGCGGGGAAGTGCATTAAATGCCAGGCCGAGCAGCAATCCCGCAATTGCCTGTGGGAACTGCTGAAGGGCGAAGGGGGGGACGAGGAACTCGCAGAGACCTATGAGGCCATGATAGCCCTACTCAGATCCCCGGAGCTTCAGAGGCTGCGTGACGAGTCCGAGAAGCATCTGTCTGAAGGGAAGAATGTCAAGATCCTGATACACCTTGGCGAGGGGGAACCCAAGTACGAACTGAAGGTGGAGTGAGCCTGTGGGAGGACGAGATGAAGATTGCAGCGGCTTCCGATGACGGGGTGAAGATCGGCCAGCATTTTGGGCGGGCACCGTTCTACGTAGTGCTCACTGTTGAGAACGGTGTCGTCGCGGGCAGAGAGAAGCGAGCCAAGACCGGGCACCATACCTTTGCCGCCCATGAACCTCCCAAGCTGTCGGAGGGCGAGAGGCATGGCTTCGACGCAGGTTCGGAGAGCCGCCATGCGAGCATGGCGGAGAGCATTGCCGACTGCCAGGTGCTGCTGGCCGGAGGCATGGGCTGGGGGGCCTACGAGAGTCTGAAGGGCCGAGGTATAGACACAGTGGTCACCGATGTTGAGAGCATCGAGGAAGCCGTGCGCCTCTATGTCGAGGGCAGGCTTCCCAACCTTACGGAGCGCCTGCACTAACGGTGGGCAACTGGAAATGGACCAGGACCCGCATCTTTTTCGGCGTGGTCATGACCGTGCTCTGCATCGCCTGTCTGCCCGCCAATCCGCTTGTGCTGACCGGAGTCTTGAAAACGAGCTTCCATCTGGAGCTGTTCATCATTGGGTGGGCGGTATGGGCTCTGGGCATGGCCCTTGTGCTGACACCGGTCATCATGTTTCCGCGGCACGGTGGCGCCCCCGGGGCGAGATCCTTTGCCGACACGACCGCGCTGGTCGACAGGGGGGTCTATGCCGCTGTGCGGCACCCGCAGTACCTGGGGGGCATACTCTCAGTATTCGTCACGACACTGCTGTGGTATCCTCATTGGCTATTCGGCGTGCTCGGCGTCATAGGGACAGCGATAGTCTACCTCAACATCGTCGATGAAGAGAAGCACCTCGTTGAGCAGTTCGGCGAGAAATATGTGCGCTATGCTCAGAGAGTGCCCAGGCTGAATCTGGCCGAAGGAATAATACGGCTGATTCAGAGGAGGGAAAGCCGCCAAGGCAGTTGACGATGCCTCGTGTGACAAAGCGTGATTTGGGAGGACGATAAGAAGGAAGGAGAAACAGCATGAGATACGCGATACCTATCACCAACGGTAAGCTGAGTCCGCATTTCGGGCACTGTGAGCATTTCGCCGTGATTGATGTTGATGAGGCAACGAGAACGATAGTGAGCAAGAAGCTTGTTGCCTCGCCCGGCCACCAACCTGGTTTTCTCCCAGCATGGCTGGCCGGTGAAGGGGTTTCTGCTGTCATAGCAGGCGGGATGGGCTCCAGGGCTCAAATGCTATTCAAGGAGAGCCAAATAGAAGTCATTCTGGGTGCTGTAGGGGGAGAACCCGAGCAAATCGTTCTCTCGCATATACAAGGTACGCTGGAAACCGGACCCAATGTATGTGACCACTGAAGAGGATTGTTGAGTCAGCGGGAATGGAGATGAATTATGTCAACTGAGGAACAGATAAGGGGAAAACTCGAGGATGTGCTCGTGCCCGGGGTGATGCGCAGCTTAGCAAGGCTCAACATCCTTCGTGACGTTGTGTTCTCCGATGGCAAGGTGAATATCACCCTCGCGTCGGCGGCCTTGAGTCCAGCCACACAGGAGTGGATAAAAGCCAAGGCAAGCGATGCTGTCAAGGGGCTACCTGAAATCGAGGAAGTGAACATCGGTTTCGTGGATGCCAAGCCCAAGGAACTCAACGAAATCAAACACGTCGTCGCCGTAATGAGCGGCAAGGGCGGAGTCGGCAAGTCCCTGGTGACCGGCCTCATCGCGGTGTCTTTGTCGCGACGGGGTTACGAAGTCGGCATCCTCGACGCCGATATCACAGGACCGAGCATCCCACGTATGTTCGGTGTCACCGGACGGCTGTCCGGGAGCGAATCAGGAATGATGCCCGCGCTTACTAAGAATGGGATTGAGGTGATGTCCATAAACCTGATCCTGCCTCATGAGGACGATGCCGTTATCTGGCGAGGCCCTCTCATCGGCAAAGCCATAACCGAGTTCTGGGAAGAAGTCCTCTGGGGCAAGCTGGACTATCTCCTGCTTGACCTGCCGCCGGGCACGGCCGATGCTCCGCTCACTGTCATGCAGGCACTGCCTTTGACAGGGGTTGTGGTCGTTTTCAGCCCGCAGGAGTTGGCAGCTATGGTCGTGCGGAAAGCAGTCCAGATGGCACAGAAGATGAATATACCCATAATAGGAGTCGTGGAGAACATGAGCTACTTCCTTATTCCCGACAGCGGGAAGCGAATAGACATCTTCGGGAAAAGCAGGGGCGACGAGATGGCTCGGGCCGCCGCAGCTCCGCTGTTAGGGCAGATTCCGATAGACCCTGAGCTCGCGAAACTCTGTGACGAGGGCGACATAGAACGCTACAATTCAGAGGAAATGAACACGGTCGCCGATGCTTTCCTCAGGGCGATGTCAGCCAGAGCCAAATAGACAGGAAGAGTCAGAGTCTACTCCGCACCCGGGAGTAGGAGGGAAAGACCCCAGACAGATTGCGTGCAGTATAGACTGACGCAGTTGTTGACCATGCCCTCACGACGCAATAGACGAGGGCAACATTGAGTGTTACTGTGCAAGCGGTTATCATGCCTCTGTGCACGACCTGGTCAGGAACCGTCCCAACGCGGCGCGAAGAAAGAAGCAGGAGAATCACTGAAGGAGGTAGATATGGCGGAGCTCAAAGAAGGTTGTGTCAAACCAGCACGCGGTCCCATTGTTCCCGAATCGGCCCCACAAGCGGCAAGGGCTTCATCATCTCAGGAGGTTAGAGAAATGCTCGCACGTGTAGGACAAGAGGCGCCGGATTTCGAGGCAAATGCTTTTGTTGCTGGCAAGGGCTTCGTACCTGTCAGACTCTCGGACTACAAGGGGAAATGGGTTGCCCTTTGCTTCTATCCGGGGGATTTCACCTTTGTCTGACCAACAGAACTGGCAGCGGTCGCTGCCCGCTACGAGGAGCTGAAGAAGCTGGGGGTTGAGGTTCTGGCAATGAGCACAGACAGCCGTTTTGTGCACAAAATCTGGCAAGAGCAGGAACTGTCCAAGATGGTACCTGGCGGTGTTCCCTTCCCCATGCTTTCAGACGCCGGGGGCAGAATCGGGAAGGTATACGGTGTGCATGACGAATTGGCTGGAGTCGACATCCGCGGTCGTTTCATCATCGATCCTGATTTCATCATCCGAGCGATGGAAGTGCTAACGCCTGAAGTGGGGCGAAGTCCTGATGAATTAGTCAGGCAGGTGAAGGCATTCCAGCATGTGCGGGCAACAGGGGAAGTCACGCCTTCGGGTTGGCAGCCCGGTCAGGTAACGTTGAAACCAGGACCGTCGCTGGTTGGAAGAGTCTGGGAGGTCTGGAAGCCTTAGACAACATCCACAGCGGTCTTGCAGGTCGCCTGCGATGCGGGGAACATAGAATGCTACGGCTCCGCAGTGCTTGACACCCTGGCCGATGCTTTCCTCAGGGCGATGTCGGCCAGAGAGAAATAGCTGTCAGGAGATTGAGCATGAGTCCAGAGCCTTCTGGCCCGGAGAAACCAGCGAAGGTCGACATACGGGATGTCTACTCGGAGACTGTCATCGATCACGTCACGAAACCGAGGAATCTGAGCATCATCCAGGATGCGGACGGCTTCGGCGCTGTCACCGGCGCGTGCGGAGACATGATGGAAATCTGGCTGAGGATCAGGAACGACAGGGTTCTCAATGCCAGTTTCCTGACAGACGGGTGCGGCGCCACCATCGCTGCCGGCAGCATGGTCACCGAACTGGCGAAGGGGAAAACCGCAGCGGAAGCGCTCAGAATCGCTCAGAAGGACATCCTCGAGGCTCTGGGGGGTTTGCCGGAAGAGAGCCAGCACTGCGCGCTGCTGGCGGCGGACACTCTGAAGGCAGCCGTAAGAGACTACCTGGCTTTCAAGAGCCAGCCATGGAAGCGGGCCTACAGGACACGATAGGTTAGGGACAAGGAATACGGGAGAGAGCAAATGATGCGCAGTTTCCGAAACAGAGAGCCCAGCATAGGGCAGGATACTTACGTCAGCGAGTATGCGATACTGATAGGCGATGTGCGTATTGGCGACAACTGCTACATCGGGCACGGCGCAATACTTAGGGGGGACTACGGATGCATAGATATAGGCAGTGGTACTGCTGTCGAAGAGGGCGTGATCATGCACGCTCCCCCCGGTGAAACGTGCCGCGTAGGAGAGAAGGTCACCATCTGACACGGCGCCGTAGTCCATTCCAGCCGCATTGGCGACATGGCCGTAATTGGCATGGGCGCGGTTCTGAGTATCGCTGCTGAGGTTGGTGATGAATCGATTGTCGCTGAGGGTTCAATCGTGAAAATGGGACAGATTATCCCCCCGAGGGTGGTTGCGAGGGGCAACCCCGCCAAGGTATTCAGGCCTGTGGAGGACAAAGACAAGGAGTTCTGGGACTGGGGGAAACAACTGTACATTGACCTTGCGAAGGAATACCTTCAAGAGGAGAAGTTCGAATAGATGCAATGAATGCTTGCGCACGTGACTGGTTTCTTGAGCGAACCTAAACATAAGAATTTCAAACGTGCGTCCTAGGCTTTGCAACAGCGCAGCATTCGATTATTAAGGCTGTCCTACTTAATAGCTGGTCTACCTCTTAGGGTGGTACGACCATTGGGGCTGGTCAGAATCGAGACCACGTGGGAGGTGAGAAAAGGTGAACGTGCAGAAGAGAAAAGTGCCACAGAACGCGTTGCCCAGAGGGTTTGTGGGCAAAATCGTGCTTATATTCATGAACAGGATGCACAATACCATATATGAAAATGTGGCCAAGGTTTTGAAACTTCAGCCGGAAGATGCCCTTCTTGAAGTTGCTTGCGGAAGCGGCTACTTCTTGAATAAGTACGCTTCACATGTCCATAGTGTTGCCGGTTTAGACCTTTCCGAGCTTTGTGTCCAGGTGGCAACGAAGAAGAACAAGAAGCGTGTTATGGCTGGGAGCGCAGAATTCGTGCAGGGTGAAGCATCAGGACTCCCCTGGGAAGACTGCAAGTTCACTGTTGCTACCTCCATGGGCAGTTTCATTGGATTTCCCAAACCTTTAGAGTCCCTAAATGAAATGTATCGAGTGTTACGCCCCGCAGGAAGAGCAGTTATTAGTATTGAGTGGAACGCTGAAGATGGGAAGGACCATTCAAGAGAGGCAGAGAAGTATGGGTATCACATCTGGACAGAAGACGAGGTTCGAACCATGATGAAAGAGGCCGGATTCTCGGACGTCTCCATCACCTACGCAAAAGAACTTATGATGCCTAAGATGATGATCGCATGTGGGGTCAGGTTGTAGCCAAGCCCACTTCGGCGGGAAATCGAAATATGGTAGGCAATCATGACTCTCACACCATTATTTGAAATAGGGGTCTGGAACGCCTGGATCTTCATGCTTTACAATTTCCTGCCTATGCCGTTGCTGATGCTGGTCCACAGAGGAACGGCGCGGGAGGCGGCAAGGCCGCAGAGCGGGATCGAGAGAAAGCTCTTCCCTGTTATGTGGATAATCTGGCTTGCTGCCGTAATGTATTCTGTTTTTCTGCCCATGCGCCTGGGAAATACATGGTTCTGCGTAGGTTTTCCAATCGCTATTGTGGGATTACTCGGCTTCACCGCAGCTACTGTAACCTTCGCTACTACACAGATCGAAAGAGAACCACTTGCCACTGGTCTATATCGTTATTCAAGACATCCTTTGTACATCACACAGTTGGTAATGCTCATCGGAGTGGGTATAGCTTGTGCTTCGTGGGTTTTTCTTCTGTTTGCGATTGTGTACTCCATGCTTTCATTTATCTATGCGATTACTGAAGAACGACACTGCCTTGAGAAGTATGGGTATCCCTATCGTGAATACGCTAGAAAAACACCGAGATGGATAGGAATACCGAAATCAGGTTCAAATAAGCAACCCTAATTAACATTTATCGGGATTGCTGAGCCTGTGAGCACTCCCTACAAATCAAGCTTTCAGGCATCTGGAAACCTCTTGAGTGCGGGGTGTCTGGAGTGGGCAAGTACTATAAGAGAATATACAGGAACCCCGGGGAATTCTTCTCAGACATGACTTTTCTCGTCAGGAACTCGAGGCGCATCCGAGAGTTGATGCGAGGCAACTCAGTTCCGAGTGCTTTTCGGGAGAGGCTAATGCTGGGTGCTACCTCGGTGTACGGCTGCCGGTACTGCAACTGGGTGCACACCAGAGAAGCGCTCAGGAGCGGAATCGAGAAGGCAGAGGTCGCCAGGATGCTGGAAGGCAGCGTGGACGGCTGCCCGGAGGACGAGGCCGTAGGTGTTCTCTACGCTCAGCACTGGGCTGACTCCAACGGCAAGCCCGACGCCGAGGCCGTGCGCAGGCTGCGCGAAACGTACGGTGCTCAGAAGGCCGAAGCCATAGACCTGACGCTTCGAGTGATTAGGACGGGCAACCTCACAGGGAACACGTGGGACCAGTTCCTGCACCGCATGTCTGTCGGTAGGCTCGGCGGTTACTAATGGTCTCATAATAGTCTAGCCCAATTCGCCTCAATATGTTAGTGTTGGGGTATGAGAAAGAATGATGCGCGACACCTTAAACATACTGAACTCACGGAACTGC
>CAZBET010000061.1:0-7995 GCA_964490995.1 uncultured Dehalococcoidia bacterium | reverse complement strand
CTGCTCGAGGGTCGTGCATGGGAAGCTCAAGACCCTTGATCTCTACTGCATAGTCTCGGGCGTTCTCGCCAATCTTCTGCCCGGCGTACCTGCTCCCCTCTGCGAGGATATCTCCAAAGCCGTCACGCCTGGCAATCTTGTCGACCATCTTCAGAGCGGCATCGATACCGCCCCATCTCAACTCGATGCCATCGGTATCTTGCTCGCCAATAAGGCCATTCTCAAAGCAGTCAATAGCGAAAGCAATGGAAGCACCACAGGAGATGGTGTCGAGCCCATACCTGTTGCAGGCCTCATTTGCCTTCACAATCCCGGCCAGATCGTCAACCATGAGCAAGCTGCCAAAGCTTGCACAAGTCTCGTATTCCGGTCCTGGCCCTTGATCGACCCGGTAGGGGCCCTCGTCCACCCTGACCACTCTCTTACAGGCAACCGGACACCCGTAGCAGCCGTGGGTTCCGACCAGATACCGCTTGCTCAGAGTCACCCCGTCTATCTTAGAGGCCAATTCAAGGTTCTTGCCCAGGGACCAGTTCTTGATCGGCAGATCGCCGCTCATGGCACTATCTACCATGCCCTCATCGGTGCCGTAGGCCCGCAACCCACGTGTGATTGCGCTATCTTTGACCTTTTGCATGACCTGCTTACGCCTCTTGCCAAATCTTGTGGGCGTGGCTGGTTCAACCTTCCCTGTTCCCCGAATGGCGATTGCCTTCAGCTTCTTGGCCCCCATCACCGCGCCGGCACCGCAGCGACCGAGTACCGCGTGCTTATCGTTTGCTGCCGTAGCATATTTGACCAAGTTCTCCCCTGCCTGGCCGATCGCCAGGATTCTTGCCGCTCTCCTCCCCCCAATTCGTTCCTTAAGCAGGTCAGTAGTCTCATAGATGTCTTTGCCCCACAGGTCGGAAGCGTCTCTGATCTCAACTTTGTCATCATCTATGAAGAGATATGTTGGCCTATCGGAAATGCCCTGTATGGCAATGCCATCATAGCCTGCGAATTTCATCTCCGGGGCCAAATTTCCTCCGCAGGTGCTCTCTCCCCAGATGTTAGTCAAAGGAGATTTGAAACATGCTGCTAAGCGTGATACCCCCGGAAGCGTGGTTCCTGCCAAGGGACCGGTGAACAGAAAGAGGATGTTCTCTCCGCCCAGCGGATCCGCATCGGGGGCAACCCGGCCGAGGAAGAGCTTGGCCGCCACTCCGCTTCCGCCGATGAATCTGCGCAATTCGTCTTGCTTTAGCGCGGAGTGTCCAACCGTGCCATTGGTTAAGTTGACTTCCAATATCTGCCCGCGATAGCTCCCCACTTCTACCTCCTAAGGAAAGACCTGCAAATGCCTTTCCCTCATGTTTCTCTACATCCACGAAACGGTCTCCGCTACCACCGCCTTTCGTGAAGAGGAATCTGCAAGTCACTGCCGTCGAGTCACGCACGAGCATTTGCAGGGGAATGGTGTTGCCCCCCCTCCAATTTGAACAGCATAGCCTCTTCAATAGCCTCTTGTTCATCATCCAATATGAGGTTGTCTCTGGAGTTCAACTGGTGGTGGCGAACCCAGTTGAGGTTCTCGAGACTGACTCGCTGTCTTGAGAACGGCATATCGCTTATCAGGTCCGGCTCGCGATAGTATATGCCGGCATCCACCATGAAATGCTCATGTGGAAGCGTAATCCCCAGTTCGTCCTGGGACGCTAACCCCAGTACTGTTTGGACCTTTCCTTGGAGTTGACTTGTGCCAACTGCTCCCATAATTGCAGCCGATTCTACATCGATACCAGTTCTCTTTCAACATGCCGCTACACGAGGCTGAGCACGGCCGAGTTGTTCGCCCCGCAACCGGAGAGTGCTGACGGGTCCGAACAGAGGGCTCAAGCCAGTCGTTTGACCGCCCGCAGACTTAGCCGTCGGCCAGCTGCTTCTTGAGGTAGTTGATGACCTTCACCGGGGTGGGGTCTGTCTCGTTGAGGATGGCCAGATAGTAACTGACCCAATCACCGAAGAGGACCAGGCTCATCATCTGGGCCAGCGGCTTCTCTCCCCTGGCATCGAGCGTCTCGTGGCTGACCTTCGCCTGGCTCACTATCTCGGCAGTGAGGTTGTATCGGATCAGCGTCCTGGGATGCAGCAGCGGGGAACGCAGCATTACCGCGAAGAACCTGCCCGCCAGGTCAGCGGGAAACTCGTAGCCCACGACCGCGTTGTGGTTCAGCTCCGAGAACAGCTCGTAGAAAGCCCATGCCTTGCCGTTCTCGTTCATCTGCGTCTTCCATCGCTCAGCCACCGGCGAGAGGAAGCCGGCTCCGTACACGACCACCGCGTGTCCCGAGAGCCTGGTCGCCAGTTGTTTCGCGGGATTCCGGCTCAGCGCGCAACGCTCATCGATCGTGGGTTGCAGTTCTTCGAGAACCCGAGCCATCGCCGCCACGTCCGCTGACTTGTCGCCGACCAGACCGAGCTTCTGGCAGAAGCCAAGCAGGGGCAGGAAGCTGTGGGCGAGAGCGGCTCGCGGTTGTGCCGCGTAGCCAATGGTGAACACAGGAACCCGGTTCTGTTCAGCCAGCCGTTTCAACTCGCCGCCAGTTGTCAGTACGAGCTTCTTCGCGGGGGTAGCGACCGCATGGCTGAACGCGGAGAGCGTCTCCTCGGTCATGCCAGAGTAGCTCGAGGCGATAACCAGGGTTCTCTGGTTCACAGAAAGGGGCAGGTTATAGTCCCGGCAGACGGACACGGGCGGCGCCTTCGCCTCAAGCGTGCACAGGCTGCTCAGCAGGTCTCCGCCGATGGCCGACCCGCCCATGCCCAGGACGACGATCCTGTCCACGTCGGCGTAGCCGCGCGGCACCTCGAAGCTGAGAGCCTGCTGCCAAGCCACGAGGCACTGCTGAGGTAGCTCGCGGATCCGTTCCCGCATGTCTGAGGGGTCGAATCTGCTGTAGCCGCTGGGGTCGTCGAGGTTCACCATGCTGTGCATTCAACAGAGTGTTGCGGCAACCCCGAAAGGACTCCTGCCGCGCAGTCTATCACTTCTGACAACACCACCGAATGCTAGAAAGAAATGGCTCTATCTTCGATCGTTCTGCCTGCCCAGACCTTGATGCCGCGCTCCAGCTTGTTGCCTGAGCCAACGGTGACGTCGTCGCTGACCACAGAACCATCAGTGATCCACGTGTTGTCGCCGACGACGCAGTTGTTGCCCAGCACGCTGCTTCTCACCACAACGTTTCTCCCCACCGTGACATTCTGCCACAGTACAGCCTCATCCACGCTAGCACCCTGCCGTATGCTGCAACCAGCGCCCAGAACCGCCGGCCCTGAGATTCTGACGTCACGGTCGATCTTGCAGCCCTTGCTCATGACCACAGGCCCGATAATCCTCGCTGACGGATGAATCTTGCAGCCATCCTCAACCCAGATGTTGTCACCCGTCGGTTTGCCGGGGAGGCGCGCCATGGCCTTGCCCATCAGGATGTCATGGTGCAACTGCAGATAGTCATCAGGCTTCCCAATATCAATCCAGTAGGCGCTGGACCGGTATCCGTAGAAGGGCATGCCGCGCTCCACGAGGTCGGGAAAGAGCCCGCGCTCCAGCATGCAGTGTGTGCGCGCTGGGATGAGCGGCAACACCGCAGGTTCAAGGACATAAACGCCCGCGTTTATGAGATTGGACTCGACCATCTCGCGGCTTGGCTTCTCGATGAATCGCTTGACACGTCGCTGAGGGTCGAGCTCAACTACTCCGTACGCGGATGGGTCTTCCACCGGAGTCAGCGCGATGGTGGCCTTGGCTTTGCTCTCCCTATGAAACCTCAGTATGTCCGTGAGGTCGAGGTCGCTGAAGATATCGCCGTTGAATACCAGAAAGGTATCGTCCAGGAACTGCTCAGCATTCTTGACCGCTCCGCCGGTTCCCAGCGGAGACTCTTCCACAGCGTAAACAAGCTTCAGGCCGAAGGCGCTGCCATCGCCGAAGTGCCTCTGTATTCGGTCAGGCAGATAGCAGGTAGCCAGAATGACCTCGTCGATGTGGTGCTTCCTGAGGTTATCGAGCATGTGCTCCAGGAAGGGCTTGTTGACAACAGGGACCATCGGCTTGGGCACATTGCAGGTAAGGGGACGCAGCCGCAGTCCCTCACCACCGACGAGAATGATCGCTTTCACTTCTTCCCCTCGGTGGGCCCCAGTCCGGCCTCGGCCCTGAGCTTGGCTGCCTTGTCAATGCGCTCCCAGGGGAGATCAAGATCGGCGCGCCCGAAGTGCCCATAGGCAGCGGTCTGCTTGTAGATGGGACGGCGCAGATTCAGGGCCTCGATAATCGCGCCAGGACGGAAGTCGAAGTGCTTATTCATGAGGTTCAGAATAAGGTCATCGTCGACTCTGCCCGTGCCGAAGGCCTCAATCGAGACGGATACAGGGTGAGCTATGCCGATGGCATAGGAGACCTGAATCTCCAGACGGTCGGCTAGCCCTGCCGCAACAATGTTCTTCGCAGCGTAGCGTGCATAGTAAGCGGCGGAACGGTCGACCTTCGTGGGGTCCTTCCCTGAGAAGGACCCGCCACCATGTCTGGCAACACCACCGTACGTATCGACCAGTATCTTGCGGCCCGTCAGGCCGGTGTCCCCCATAGGCCCACCGATGACGAAGCGCCCTGTCGCATTGATGTAGTATTTGGTCTTCTTGTCGAGAAGATGGCGGGGGATCACTTCCCTTATCACCCGCTCCTTGATGTCGCGGTGGATTACATCGTTGCCCGTTGCCTCATTGTGCTGAGCACCGATTACGACCGCTTCTACGCGCTGAGGGACTCCATAGCTGTACTCAACGGTCACCTGTGACTTGCCGTCGGGGCGCAGGTAGGACAGGGTGCCGTCTTTCCTCAACTGGGCCAGGCGCTGGCAAAGCCTGTGGGCCAGCGAAATCGGCAGGGGCATAAGTTCAGGGGTCTCATTGCAGGCAAATCCAATCATCATCCCCTGGTCGCCAGCACCCAGCGTTTCCTTCTCGTTTCGGTTGTTCTCCTTCTCCCGTGCCTCGAGCGAGCGGTTGACCCCCATTGCGATGTCCGGGGACTGCTCCTTAATGGACACAATAACGCCGCACGTGTCGCAATCGAAGCCATACTTGGCGCGCGTGTAGCCCACCCCCCGCACCGTCTCGCGAGCAATCTGCGGTATCTCAACGTAGCAATTGGTGGTGATCTCGCCCATGACGATGACGAGCCCCGTGGTCGCCATGCTCTCGCACGCGACCCGAGCCATTGGGTCCTGGCCTATTATGGCGTCCAGAACCGAGTCTGAAATCAGGTCACAGAGCTTGTCCGGGTGCCCCTCGGTCACCGATTCCGAGGTGACCAGCATCGAAGGCGATTTCATGAAAGTGGTGCTGCACATAGGCTACTCCTTCTCTCTAGGTCCCCAGTTCCCAGCTCCCCGCATACTTCCTCTGCTCGCGGGTCAGGCTGTCAATCGAAATCCCCATAGCTTTCAGCTTGAGCCGGCCGACTTCCCTGTCCAACTCATCGGGCACGGGGTAGACTCGGGGCACAAGTCTCCTGCCCTGTTTCACCAGATACTCCACACAGAGCGCCTGGTTGGCAAAGCTCATGTCCATGACGCTGGCCGGGTGTCCCTCAGCAGCAGCCAAGTTTATCAGCCTGCCCTCGCCAAGAAGGAAGAGGCTCTTGCCGTCCCTGAGAATATGCTGCTCCACAGAGGGCCGTATCTGCCTCTTCTCCACGGCCAGCTTTTCCAGCGCCGGTATCTTGATCTCAGCATTGAAGTGGCCGCTGTTGGCCAGGACCGCCCCGTCTTTCATTGCCAGCATGTGTTTCCTGTCGATTATGTCCAACCCGCCAGTAAGCGTGATGAAGATGTCCCCAATCCTCGCGGCCTCTATCAGCGGCATAACCCGGTAGCCATCCATGACCGCTTCGAGGGCACGAATGGGGTCAACCTCACACACTATGATCTGGGCTCCCAGCCCCTTTGCCCTCATCGCCACCCCACGGCCACACCAGCCATAACCGCAGATGACGACCTGCTTGCCTGCCCAAAGGATGTTGGTCGCCCTGGTGATGCCATCGATCGTACTCTGACCCGTGCCATAGCGGTTGTCGAAGAAATGCTTCGTCTGGGCATCGTTGACAGCGATGATAGGGTACTTGAGCTTCTTCTCGCGCTCCAGGCTCCTCAGCCTGATCACACCGGTGGTAGTCTCCTCTGTGCCGCCTATGATGTTCTTCACGAGATTGGTGCGCTCCTTGTGGATACACGCCACAAGGTCGGCGCCATCGTCCATCGTAATGTGCGGCTCGTGATTCAGGGCGCCGTTGATGTGCTCGTAGTACGTCTTGCTGTCTTCCCCCTTGATGGCGAACACGGGAATGCCATGTTCCACGACCAGGCAAGCCGCCACATCGTCCTGTGTCGACAGCGGATTGGAGGCACAGAGGGCTAGGTCGGCTCCGCCCACCTTAAGCACGAAGGCCAGATTGGCTGTCTCAGTAGTGATGTGAAGACATGCGGAGATGCGGACCCCCTTCAAGGGCTTCTCCCTGGCAAATCTCTCCCCGATCAATCGAAGAACTGGCATCTCACGAGCTGCCCACTCGATGCGAAGCCCCCCCGTGGAGGCCAGTGACGGGTCTTTGATGTCGCCTTCCCTGACCGTTTTCTTGCTCACGCCTTCACTCCTTTGAACTCGTTCGCCCTGCGTTGTATACTTGACATAAAGCTCTCCGCAACCCATTCAGGTATATCGAGACTGCCCATCACAATCGGCTTCTGGTGACAGTCGCTGCCCCCCGTCATGACCAGGCCGTGTCTCTTCGCGAACTCAATGTAATGCGCGGTGGTCATCGTGTCGTGCCTCAGATGCCAGCACTCCACACCGTCGATGTGGGGAAGCATGCACCGCTCGATAATACCGGTCTGCTCGCCGAGGTCCCTGGTGATGCTTGCCAGGGACGTCCCGTTCGGGTCGTTGGGATGCGCAATCGCCAATATCCCGCCAGCACTCCTTATCAGCCTCGATGTCTCAGCCAGCGGCAGGGGATACTTGGGGACGTCGCACCGGACGAGGTATCTGTCGAAGGCTTCCTGCCTATCCTTGACGATGCCTTTCTTAATGAGGTAGTTGGCTATGTGCGGCCGCCCAAAAGCGCCATCTACAGTCGCCTCTATGTTCTTGAGGTCTTCCTCGGTGAATCTCGAGATGCCTTCCTTATCGAACTCAGCGTTCAAGTTCTTCAGAATCCGGCGCGCTCTTACCTCGCGGTGCTCTCTCATCAACTGGAGCTTCTTCCTCAATTCCTGATTGCCAGCATCGAACCCGTAGCCCAGGAAGTCCAGCGAAATAGACTTCGCGGCCTTGCCTCCCTCGGGCGGGTACTCGAAGGTGACGTTCAGTTCGACGCCGGTGACATAGGAGATGCCGAGGTCTCTGGCAAGACCGATCGCCCTCGCCTGGCAGCCGATCGAATCGTGGTCGGTTATCGAGAGGAAGCCGATTCCACGCCTCTTCGCCTCCCTTAGAACCTCCTCCAGGGACAGGTTCCCATCCGACCCCGTCTTCGTATGTATGTGTAGGTCAATCTTCATTCATCACGCCTGTCTAAGCCGCTTCAACTCAGCGCCCTCTGCGTTCTCTGGGGTGAAGAGAACCTGTCGTCCTATCTCTTCTCCACTCCGATGACGTACCAGTCCTCGGGCGCGTCGCACTGAGTATCGACCAGCACATGAACGATGTCAAGATTGGGGTTCAACCGCTTGAGGTCGTCCAGGTCCACCTTCTCGAACTTCTTCTCGTTGTTGATGTAAGCCTGTTCGGTGATTGCGTTAGACTCGTAGTTCTCCTTGGTGCGTCTTTGTATCCTTGCCAGTGACACCTCGCGGGGGCACTGTGTCTGGAGGATGACGAAGGTTCGACCGCATCTGGCTGCCAGAGCTGCGGCACGCCTTCTCAACGCCTGCGTGATGAAGGTAGCATCTA
>CAZBET010000060.1:0-8023 GCA_964490995.1 uncultured Dehalococcoidia bacterium | reverse complement strand
GCCCGGGGGGCAATTCGGTGGCCAGGGGGCTATGCGTCGTTCGGCGTGCGGCAATAACGCTGCAGTTGGGAGGGGAGGTACGCGCAAATGGATGACGGCAGGCTCTTCGAAGCGCAACCAGCCTCTGGAGAGTACTGGCTTGTGGAGAAGTGCCAGCAAGTTCTGTGGGGCCTTGCGGGCTTGCACGATGAGTTCCGGCGACGGGACGATTTGCCCCAGGACTTCGCCGACGGCTTCCTTTTCTACATGGCTCCAGTTCTGTGGAACGTTACGAAGATCCTGTCCTACGCCTGCAACGGCAAGTGGTCTAGCGAGGACCGTGAGTTGATCGTTGATGGTGGGCAGGCTGCATTGGAGCAGCTCTTCGTCAGGTACGGTCTGCTTGCAATGACGCAGGATGCCAAGGAGAGGTTCCGCCAGTGGCAGTTGGTGCAGCGCCTGAGTGAGATCGAGACCTGCTTAAGCGGCACGCGCCATCCGTCCAGAACGCTGCTCCACGTCCTCCTGCGGAAACGCGACGTTCGATACCCAATCTTGGATCGCCTCGCCGAGCTCACCGAGAAAGTCACCATGGGCGAGCTGTCTTGGGAGGAGTACGTACCGCTTGCAAGGAGACTGATTGAGCAGTTCAGGGAGAACGGGCCAACGTTGTGAGCGGGGGCGATTCGAGGCACCCCATCGCCCATGTCCAGGCAAACCCATCCTTCCCGTGGCAGCCGGCGGAAACGCGGTGCCCCCACCCGCACGGTGCGCTCAGCTTCCTGACAGCTCATGTGCACCTTTCGAGAGGGGTTCCCGATAGCGCGTCTCGAGACACTGCTTTGTCTGAAGCCACTCTCGCGATGCTTCTACTGCGGGCTCGACGGCGGACCCGGAGATTCCCCTCAGCGCGAGTTCCTTCCTCTTCGCGGCCTCGATCTGGCCCCAGTTCTCCTTCTTGGCCTTCTCGATTGCCTCCTGGTATTCCCGGAGGACTTTCTTGATCCTCCGCACCAGCCCTGAGTCGCCGGACAGGTGCTCGACGGTTGACAGTATCCGGTCGTCCTCTTCGGTACTCCCCAGGTCGATCGCTTCCAGGAGTCGCGACACGGTGTGGCGGCTGACCGCTTTGCGGTCGGCCTCCCCATGCCGGCCCAGTTCGATGTCGATGTCCCGAAGGGGCAAGCCGCTCAGGTAGCGTTCGGCCAGAGCCTTGCCGGCGGCTGCACGTTCCTCTTCCTTCAGTCTCTGCTTCTCTTCATCCGATAGCGAGCCCAGCTTCTGAACTCTCTCCATTGCGATCTCGAAGGCGTTCTTCACCTTGTCGTCTTTGCCGGACATGGCCCTCTCTCAGCCGCCGTCACCAGTTTCGGGCGCGTTCGCCTCGCTGGAGGGCGAGGTGTCACAGGTAGGGATAGATGTTTGCCCTGATGAATTCGAAGTTGCGCCTTATCTCGTCTTTCCCCTTTATGATTCCAGGGGTGCCGTACTGGTGTCCGGTCAGAATGTACTCTATGTCCAGTTGCGCCACCATCTCTATGCTCTCTTTCAGCGCCCTGGCGCTGCCGCCGGGGATGTCGACACGGCCGGTGCTTCCATAGAAGATCAGGTCGCCTCCCATGAAGACCTTGGCGTCCGGCCAGTAGATCGCTATGTGGCCTTGAGAATGCCCCGGGGTGAGCATTATTCTGGCGGCCAAATCGGGGCCAAGCCTGAGTTCGCCCTCGGTCAGGTAGAAATCGGGGTGTATCTCAGGCATCTCGAAGCCCATCTGTTTCAGCATTTGGGCTGCCTCGCCGTCCGCCAGCTTCAGGAAGTCATCGTCGCCCTTGCCGATGGCGACCTGGGCTCCGCTCCTTTTTCTGATCTCCTCAGATGCCCCATAGTGGTCGGGATGGGCATGCGTATTCAGTACCAGGCCGACGTCCTCGATCCTGAAGCCGTCCTTTGTCATTCCGCCAATGAGCCGTTCCAGGCACTTCTGCCTAGCCTCGTTTGTCACCATCCCAGGGTCCACCAGGACGTGTTTGCCCTGGGGAAGGGCGTTCGCAACAAGATAGGAGTTGCAGTTGTTGCCGTAGACCTGCATCTCCCGCATTGTGACGCCTGGCCAGAGATACGCATAGAAGTTGTCAACTATGTTCAAGTCAACCTCCCAGTCGCTGGAACGCTGCGCCGAGTTCATTATAGCAGAGGTCGAGCAGGCATGACCACGAAACCCGGCCGCGTGTCGGCGGTGGGGTTTCTGCTTTCAATCGCCGGTTTTGGGATGAGACTGCTGCTTGACAAAAGGCGGCTCGCAAACTAGAGTGTGCGTTACCAGCGTTTAGCATGCCCCTGATGTGTGCTCCCATGGGCGATGAACGTAGTGCCGCACTGTCTCAGAGAGAGCGTCAGGTATTGGCTCTGGTGGGCCGGGGTCTGACCAATCGGGAGATTGCCGACCAGTTGTTTACGTCCACCAGCACGGTGAAGGTGTGCCTGCACCAGGCATGTGCGAAGCTCAAAGCCCGCAACAGGGCGCAAGCAGTCATCCTTGGCATGAGGCGAGGCCATCTCGATCCCAGAGACCTGTATTCCCTCGAGGAACTGGCAGACCTGCTTGCGTCTTTGGGGCCCGAAGCTGTGGAGACCGTGGCCCAACTCCTCAAGACGAGGGCAGAGCGGGCACGGCAGCTTTCAGCTACGGAGTAGGCCGATCTCGGCGGGCCAAGCGGTTTCCTGAGCCCTGTCGGCCTGTTCAGGCACCCGGGACCGAACGTTGCGGTTCATTCTCGTCACTATCGCAGGAACCGCTCGGCTGGAGGCGTTGGCGACAGCGTCGGACGTCATCCATCTGGATAGAGGTGCAACGCGAAAGGTCTCTCAAGCCCCGGCCTGGACCAGGTGCCCGAGGGCGCCGCGAACGGCCAGTTCAGCGGGCACTGTCCACGCCGTGCCTCTGCCTTTTGGGGCGCATGTCGAGAACTAATCCAAAGTTGGCCCCAAAACTAATCCAAAGTTGGGCGCGGGCACTTGAAATCGGCGGCTTGCTGCTGTAACTTAAGCGTCACGGAAAGCCCCCGTGAAGTCCGTGCCGACTCGGTAGAGGGCCGCTGGGGCAGTTGTTCGAACAACCCCTGCGGAGTCAAATGCTCGTGGGAGGCAGCTGCTTGTCGGAAAGAGCTTTGTCAGGCGTTCGCGTTCTGGATCTGACCCATCACGTCGCCGGCCCCTACTGCACCAAGATTCTGGCTGATTATGGCGCCGACGTGGTCAAGGTCGAGCGGCCCGGCGTTGGCGATGCCACGAGGTCGATGGGGCCCTTCCCGGACGACACTCCGAATCCGGAACGGAGCGGTCACTTCCTATATCTGAACACCAACAAGAAGAGCGTTACGCTCAATCTCAAGAGCGCCACCGGCCAGCAGGTGCTCAAGGAGATGGTCAAGCAGAGCAACGTGCTGGTCGAGAACTTCAGCCCCCGTGTCATGCCGTCCCTGGGATTGGGCTATGACACCCTGAAGAAGGTGAACCCCGGCCTGGTGATGGTGAGCATCTCTAACTTCGGGCATACCGGGCCCTATCGAGACTACAGGGCGACTGACCTGACCATGTGGGGTCTGAGCGGGATTCTCTGGGAGTGCGGTGAGCCGGACAAGGAGCCCCTGAAGATGGGTGCCAACGTCTCCGAATACATAGGCGGGCTCTACGCGGCGCTCGTTGCACTGGCTGCCCTGCAACACAGGGATGAAACCGGAGTCGGCCAGCACGTCGATGTGTCCATTGCGGAAGCGATGCACACCATGCAGCCGTCCATGACGCTGGTCTTCTCCTATGCCGGTTTCGTACGCAAGAGGGCGGGCGTTCACTTCCCCTGGGGCATTCTTCCGTGTGAGGACGGTTACGTCGGCTTCTTCCTGCCTACGCAGGCCCATTGGGAGTTGCTTTGTGCTCTCCTGGGCATGCCTGAACTGAGAGACAAACCGGAGTACGCGACTCCGATGATGCGCGAGGAGCGCCGCGACGAGGTGACCGCAATCATACGGTCCTGGCTTCAGGGGAGGCTGATGGAGGACGTTTTCCACGCGGCCCAGGAACTCAGGCTTCCTCTCACCATCGTGCCCAACCCGGAGCAGATACTCAGTCTGCCCCAGCACAAGGCCAGGGAATACTTTGTGGACATAGACCATCCTGTTGCCGGCAGGCTCAAGTATCCGGGCGCGCCCTTCAGACTTAGCGAGACGCCGTGGCAGGCGGGCCGGGCGCCCCTTCTGGGGGAGAACAACGAGGAGGTCTATTGCGGGAGGCTCGGCTACAGCAGGGAGCGTCTGGCAAAGCTGAAGGATGAGGGCGCAATATAGGCAGGGCTCACACTACTCGATCGGGGGTACGGCATGGCAGAGCTACCATTGAAGGGCGTAAGAATCGTTGACACGTGCATCTATTGGGCCGGCCCCATGGCGACCGTCCTGCTTGCAGACCTGGGCGCTGAAGTCATCAAAATCGAGTCAATACAGCGTCTGGACCATCTCAGGTTGCTTGGCGGTTGGCCAAGCCCCGACGGTTACGAATGGTCTGCCGTGTTCAACGGAGCCAACAGAAACAAGTACGGCATAACCTTGAACCTTAACCATCCCAGGGGCAAAGAGATATTCAGGAGTCTGGTCAAGATCGGCGACGTAGTGACGGAGAACTTCAGCCCCAGGGTGATGGAGAACTGGGGCCTGCACTTCAAGGCGCTGCAAGAGATAAACCCGAGAGTCATCATGCTTTCGATGCCCGGCTTCGGCACAACCGGGCCGTGGCGGAACTATGTCACTTTCGGTCCCAACGTCGAGATGGTGTCGGGAATGCCCACCGTCAGCGGCTACCCGGGCGGTGAGCCAATGATGACAGGCTACATAGCTGACCCTGCCGCCGGGCTGATGGGCGCCGTCGCTGTCATGGTGGCGTTGCGACACCGACAGCGCACCGGAGAAGGGCAGCACATCGACCTCTCTCAGATGGAGGCTATCACTACTTTCATGGGCGGGCCCATCATGGACTACGTCATGAACGGGAGAGCGGGCGTGCGCCGGGGCAACCGTCATCCATCCCTGGCTCCCTACGGTGTCTATCGCTGTCAGGGTGAGGACCAGTGGGTGACCATCACGGTGTCCTCGGAATCGGAATGGTCGAGGTTCTGCAAGGCTCTGGGCAATCCGGCCTGGACCAGGGAGCCGAAGTTCGCAGACAATCTCGGGCGTCACAAGAACCATGATGAACTCGACAGGTTGATCGAGAGCTGGACGGAGCAGCGCGACAAGTACGACGTGATGCGGATTCTGCAGGGGGCAGGGGTTGCGGCAGCCCCGGTGCTCAATTTCGCCGAAGTCCTGACGGATGCCCACATAGAGCAGAGAGGTTTCTTCGAGGTGGTCACCCGCCCCGTGACCGGGACTCACCCTCACGCGGGATTCCCGGCCAAGTTCAGCGAGACGCCGGTGTCAATACGCAAACCGGCGCCTACGCTGGGGCAGGATACGGAGTACATTCTGAAAGAGCTCCTGGGCATGAGCGATGCGGACCTTAAGGAGCTTGCGGACCAGGAAATAATCGGCACGGAGCCGCAGGGATGGGCTTTCAAGATGGAGGCTGACGAGGCAATCTCGCGGCTGAAGGACATACATACGAAGGGCGGTTGAGGCGAAACGAGCGGTTCCGGGCCATCTCGGCCGGATATGCTGTGATTCGGAGGGAGGGACTGCGATGGCGAAGGGCAAAGCAGAGAAAAGGGACTTCGATGTGGTCATCGTCGGCGGAGGGCCAGGTGGCCTGGCGGTGGGGTGCCTGCTCGCCAAGGAGGGCATTGAGTCTGTCATCATCGAGAAGGCGCCCGCCATCGGCGGGAGATTCCGCTCGGTGACCTTCGAAGGATGTCGTGTGGATAGCGCTGTGCATTTCTTTGCGTCTCAGTATGGCTCTGCGGAGAAGACCTTCTGCTACAAGCTATTCTCTGACCTGGGACTGCCACTCGGGAACAAAGCGGTGCCCTGGACCATGGGACTGGTGACCAAGGAGAAACCCGGCAAGATCGAGTACTTCGCAATGGACCCCAAGCTCGGTGCCGAGAACTTCTTCGAGTTCTTCGCCTTCGCTACCGGGGTAAGTATGGGCGAAGAGTCAATGAAAGAGATCAAGCGGATAGCCGCTATCACGGAGGATATGTCGCTGGAGGAATGCCGTAAGGTTGTGAATGTGTCCTTCGCCGACTGGATAGACAAAAATGTCAAAGACCCCATAACGCAGGCAATTCTTCACGGTATGGCACCCATCGTCGGCGCTCCCATTAAGGATGTGAACTTCGGCATGGTCGCCAACTCTCTGGGCACCTTCAACCGCGTGGGCTCGATTCACGTCTGGTACCCTAGGCGCGGGCCTCTCGAGGATGCCATCGTTGCCCCCCTTGCCAAATACTATGGGGACCACGGCGGAAAGGTTGTCACCAACAGAAGGGTCAGAAGCATAAACGTAGGGAACAGAAGGGCAACAGGGGTGGTGGCTCAGGATGAGGACAACTGCAACATGCTTGAGGAATATGGAGCCCGGGCGGTTGTCTGCGCGATACCCATCTTCGAAGCTGTTGCCCGAAATGTCATCAGGAAGGAGCTCCTCAGCAAGGACTGGGCTGAAGCTATCAGGAAGTGCGGGGAGCTTGCTATCCCCGACCTTTCCAGCTTCTTTCTGCTTCGCGAAAAGATTCTGCCCGAGAAAGGGTACGGCTGGATACACGTCTTCGACGCCGACTACGGTCTCCCCACCTACATGGGAGATTTGTCCCTGGGCTCCTACACCAATGCCACGGTGCCGCCGGGGAAACAGCTTGTGTCCGCTATGATTCCAGGCTCCCTGGAGGCAAACGATTTCGGCCTCACCGCTCCCATGGAGAGGGTCAAGGAAGCACATAGAAGATGGAAGGACGCTGTGGAGAAGGCGTTCCCCGGATTCAAGCAGGCTATTCAATACGAAGGAATGAATTTGCAGCTCAACTTCACCAGGTACGCCTACGCCGTGGTACCCCTGGAAATCGATTTCCAGCCGCCCAACCTTAAGGGGCTCTACTTTGCAGGGGATTCCATTCGCTCTGTGAGCACCCAGATGTCCGACAAGTGTTTTCACATAGCTTACCCCGTGTGCGAAGGGGTCAGGAAGTACCTTCGCTCTGGACGATGAAACATGGTTGGAGCAACGGAACGGATAGGAGGAGCGAGAATGCGCAAGGTTCTCCGTGTGAATCTCGCCAGCGGAGCGATCAGAGAAGAGGCGATTCCCGACAAGGTTGCTGAAGCCTTCGTCGGAGGGCGAGGCATTGGTGCCAAGTACGTCTACGACGAGATTCACCCCGGCACCGAGCCTCTCGGCCCGGATAACAAGCTGTTTCTGGGGACCGGGCTGCTGGCCGGTACGGGCGCGCAGTCGCTCTCCAAGTGGATGGTCTACACGAGGAGCCCTCTCACAAACACCTTCACTCGCAGTTGTGGGGGTGGCGATTTTGGGGCGTGGCTCAAGTGGGCCGGGCTCGAGTTGCTGATCTTCGAGGGTAAGGCAGCAAAGCCCGTCTATGTGCATATCAAGGGCGGCAGGTATGAGATTAGGGATGCCACTGCCATCTGGGGCAAGACCACCGCTGAGACACAGGCTGCCCTGGGAAAAACACATGGTGCGAGGGCACGGATGGTGTGTATCGGCCCTGCGGCCGAGAAGCTGGTCCGGTACGCGTGCATCATCAGCGGGCGCCGCGCTGCTGGCCGTGGCGGCACCGGCACGGTGATGGCCTCCAAGAATCTCAAGGCAGTGGTGGTGGAGGCCGAGCGCAAAGAGGAGCTGGCAGACCCGGAGCTGTTCAAGAAGCTGGTTCAGGAGCAGGTCAAGGGCTACAAGGCGGGGCTCGGGTTCGTGCCGTTCCGTGACTACGGCACTCCCATGGGCATCGATTATCCCGGTTTTGCCGTAGGTACCTTTCCAGTACGGAACTTCCGCGCGGCGGCTCTGGAAGGCTGGGAGAGGATCTCGTTCTTACAGT
>CAZBET010000059.1:0-8277 GCA_964490995.1 uncultured Dehalococcoidia bacterium | reverse complement strand
AGGACGACGGCAGCCGCGCCCTCCGACAGGGCGCAGCAGTCGAAGAGGGTGAGCGGATAGGAGATCATGGGCGCGTTTATCACCGTCTCAACCGTGATCTCCCTTCGGAAATGCGCCTTGGGATGCTTCGCCCCATTTCGATGGTTCTTGACCGCCACCCTTGCCAGGTCTTCTCGCGTCCATCCCCATTCCTTGAATGCCCTGATCGCACAGGGTGCGAAATATGCGGGCGCCGACTGCCACGTCAGCGAAGGATGCCAGTACAGTATGTCCTGCGAAAGCCCCCTGCCGCCCTGATCCAGGACTTTCTCCACGCCGCAAGCCACAACTATGTCGTATCTGCGAGACGCCACGGCATAGGCAGCGTTTCTGACAGCGTCCATGCCTGAGGCGCATTGATTCTCGACTCTCGTGACCGGCTTCCCATAGAAACTGAGGGGATCTGCGGCTGCCCACCCCGACATGCCGGACCAATCGTAAAGGGTTGAAACCCACACTGCATCCGTGTCCTTCTTGAGGTCAACGTTCGCCTCTTTGCAGGCTTCGTAGACAGCATCAACGATCAAATCGCCGGCATCCTCTTCCCAGTGCTCGCCGAACTTCGTAACGCCCGTGCCGATTATGGCTACCTTGTCTCTTATGCTCTCCTGCATTATTGGCCTCCCAGCTCAGTCCGATGCCCTCACCGGCCTCGCCCTCCAACCGTAGAAGAGGAAGTCGCTCTTCTGATGAAGCAATCTGAAGGTCAGTTCCACTTGCATGTCAATGTTCACAGCAGCAACATCGTGGTCGGTCATCTCCAGCCATATGCGGCACCCGTCCTCAAGCTCCACCAGCACCCTCGTGGTGGCATTCACCCCATCCGCCGGAAGATTCCCCGGCCCGAGCAGGGAGTCATGCGTGAATGTGAACACCTTGCCCTTCCTGGACAGCTTCACCCTGTCATGATTGTCTCTGACCCCGCAGACTGCACAGACCTTTCTTACCGGGTACTGGAGGGCACCGCAACCCCTGCACTTCATGCCGTAGAGAGGCAAGAGCCAGCTCTCGTCTCTCCAGTATCTGACCACTGAACTCCTCTCCCATTCCGGCCAGCCCACATCAATCTCCCTCTTGAAGGTGAGGAACCGCCCATAGGATGGGAGCATCTTCTTGGATGCTATGTACCTGGTGCCTCTATGCCTTGCTTTGGCAGATTCCACCTTGTCCGTAGTCCTCACGAGGATCGCGTCGCTGCCCTCACCGTAACTGGCGCAGACAATCCTTTCGTTGGCCTTAGCTTGCTCGAGGGCAGCAACAAGAAGCAGCAGGCAGTGCGCCGTGCCGGTCACCCCCACGGTTCTGAACAGAAGGTCCTGCATCTGCGTTTTGCCGTCAGCTTTGAGCGGTCCCGTCAGGCCGGCGTGGCTGCGCGCCTCAGGGGCATAGAGTGCGAACTTGGATATGTCCTTCGCTTGAAGGCTGTGCTTCTTCATCAAGTTGCCTACAGCCTGCGGGATGTCCTTCAGAACGCCGTACTTGGTGTCAAGCCTGACGTCAAACACCTTGGGGTACGCATCCTGTTCCCTCCTCCAGGGGCCCGGCAGGGCATCTACTACCGTGGCAAAGTCCTCGATTTCTGCGATCGCGGCCCCTTCCCCTCCGACCAGCAGCGCCGCCGCTCCGTCGCCGTATATCTGCTCAGCATCCGATCTCGGCCCCGCTTTCCGCGCGTCGGCTGCGATCACCAGAACCCGTTTCATAGTGCCTGCCTGTACAGCATCAGCAGCAGCTTTCACCGCCAACGTCCCCGCTCTCAGTGAACCAGCGAAGTCAGAGGTGTATACGTCCTTCCTGAGGTCCAGGGCGGAGGCCATGAGCGCAGCCGCTTGCTTCTCTCTGAATGGAGAGGAGACAGTGGCGAAGTACAGTCCGTCTACCTGCCTGGGGTCGACACCGGCCAGGCAATCCAGGCCCGCTTCCACGCCCATCGTCAGGCTGTCTTCATCCCACGCGGCAACCGCTCTCTCCCCACCCATCGATGCCGTCCCGATGGACCTGGCAATCTCGTCTCTGCTGATTCTCCACGCCGGAATATAGGCACCGTACGCTAGAATGCCCGGCACCTTCGCCTCCTTAACCAGAGTTCAGAGTTGTCCCCAACCACCACTGGCAGCCATGAGTGGGAACCGGGGACAACCGCCGTTGACCCCACACCACGGCCCCCACCTACCGTGCCTTGAAAGCAACGTAGCACTTCTTGCCGTCTCCCTGGTCCAGAAACTCAACGGCTACAGGGCTCCCCACCTTGATGGTCTCCGGCTTCTTGGGGTCAACGCCCCGTATTCGTCCGCTGATCTTCGGCCCCTCGTCCAGTTGCACGATCCCAACCAGATAGGGGTTGCTGCGGTCATAGCCTTCCGCTATTGTGCACGTCGGGCCGACTGAGATCGCGGTGAAGGCGGCCAGCTTGCCCGTGCCCTTCATCTCAACCCATTCCATTTCGTTCCCATGGCATTTGATACATATGGGGCGCGGGGGCAAGTACAGCGCCCCGCACTTCTTGCATCTGGTAGCCATGAGCTTCTTCTCTTTGAGGAACTGGTAGAAGGAGGCGCTGTTGGCTTCTCTCTGCTCGGTCAATGATTACCTCCTCTGATAGATATGGACGACGCACGTGCCGCCGGTAGCGCCGACGTTGTGGGTGAGAGCCAGGCGGATTTCCTTTCCTGGAACCTGTCTCGGCCCGGCCTCGCCCCTCATCTGATGCCAGATCTCGACCACCTGCGCCGCCCCCGAAGCACCGACGGGATGACCCTTGGACTTCAGCCCGCCGGAGGTGTTGATGGGCTTCGTCCCTGTACGGGCAGTCAGTCCCTTCTCAGTCGCTTTGTATCCCTCGCCGGGCTTGAAGAACCCGAGGTCTTCGATGGCCAACAGCTCGGCGATGGTGAAGCAATCGTGCACCTCGGCGATCTGGATGTCCTCGGGACCTACCCCCGCCATGTCGTAGGCCTGCTTGGCAGCCACTCGGGCCGCCAAGATAGAGGTCATGTCCACCCGTTCAGCCAACGCGTGGTCGCTGCCCTGGCCCGTGCCGACAATGTATATCGGGGTGTTGGAGAACCTATTGGCAAGGTCTTCCGCGACAAGCAGAATGCAGGCGGCCCCATCGGTTATCGGCGAGCAGTCGAATAGCCTCATCGGCCAGGCAACTATGGGGTTAGCCTTGGGGTCTTTGAGGAAATCGAGTTCCTCACGCCAGGCGGGGACCGGTTCTCCCTTCTGCCTTGCCTTCTCAATTCGGGCGTTCATAAGGTCCTTGATAGATTTGTTGAACTGCGCCTTTGGATTCAAGGCACCGTTGTTGTGGTTCTTGATGGCAACCTTCATGAAGTGCTCTGGCGTGGCGCCGTACTTCGCCATGTACGCGGTGGCTATGGCGGCGTAGAGCCCGGGGAAGGTGAAGCCACAGGAAGCCTCGTACTCGGCGTCGCTGGCCGCGGCCAGCGTGTCGGTCACCCTCTCCGTCGGCAGTCCAGACATCTTCTCGGTGCCGCCTACCAGTACGACATCGTAGAGGCCCGAAGCTACACCGATGATGCCCTCTCTTATGGCCACGCCACTGCTGGCGCAGGCGTCCTCGACCCGTGTCGCTGGCTTGGGAACCAGACCAACCCAGTCAGCCATGATCGGGGCGACATGTCCCTGGCCTTCGAACAGGTCGCTGGAGAAATTGCCGATGTAGACAGCATCGATGTCCTCGGTATCCACACCCTTGTCCACCGATTTGACCATTGACTGGAACGCCTCCGTGAAGAGATCGCGGCTGGTCTTGTCCGCGAAAGCGCCGAACTTGGACATCCCGGCGCCCACCAAAGCCACACCCCTTCCCAGTCTCTTTGTCGTGCGGCTCATCGTCCCTCCTTCAAAATCCTTACGACCTGGACCCCCAACGGTGTGCACGTCAGTTTCGCGTGTACCGCGTTCCCCCGAACCTTGCTGAGACTGCGGCCGTCATCTCAAGCGCCCTGGCCGCCCCCTCAGCAGACATCGTGACGAGACCACACGACGGCGTAACGAGGCACCGCGAGCGTAGCGCATCGTAGGGAACGCCTTTCCCGGCCAGCATCCGCATGGTCCCATCGAGTCGTTCAACGAGGCTGGCCTCAGTCTCCTCGGCCAGAGCCTCCTCATCGTTAGGCACAATGCCCCAGGCGATGGCCCCTCCCCGGTCGAGAAAACGCGTCACCTCGGCAGGGTACAGGCTCAGCGTCTCCCCGTGGTTATAGGCATCGAAGCTAAGGATATCCAGCGGCGTCGAAAGCAGAACAGACCAGTCCGTGTTGCCACAGCAGTGTACCGCCTTGAGCCCTTTAATACCTGTGAGCACCTGTCCAAGCAGCGTCACCACTTGCTCGCGGGGGAACGAAACGAACGCCGAGCCGATGGAGGACAAGTAGGGCTCATCCACTGAGATGATAGTGTTCGGCGCGAAGGTGCGAAGCGCCGCCTCCTGCCAGGCGGCCGCGAGCTTGAGGTGCCTCGCCAGGGCGTCGGCAACTGCGTCGTTGTACAGCAGGGGCCTGCGGTTTCTGTCTGTTACCTGAAGCCCCCAGCTTATCGGCCCGGTCACCTGGCCTTTCACAGCCAGCGGCTTGTCCGCCCCCTTGCGCAGCCGCGCGAGGAAAGCGTCGAAACCCTCCCGGCGGTCCTGTTCCAAGGCATGCGTTTGCAGGCGACCGCCAAGGTCATCGCCATATAGCAGCTCCAGGTCTTCACTTAGCACACGAGTGACGTCCTGCGAGAGGTCCAGGTCCACGTGCAGGCTGCCGTTGGCTTCTTTGAGAAACCGCCGCAAGAAAGAAGGACGGAACTGAGAGTACATGTTCTCTGCGAAGGACCTCTTGGGCAACTGAGGCCAGACGGGGATCTCGGGGAGGCTGGCGAATACCACCGAACACGCTTCCTGGGGGTCAACCTGCGGCATGCTGCCTATCGCGGTGGGCAATCCGTTCAGCTCGAAACTTCCCTTGCTCATTCGAGGTATTTCCCAATCAGCAGAGCCAATTCCTCCTTCTTCTCGGGCGGAATCAATTCTCTGGACGTAATGATAGCATCTTTGAGAGCAGCGACGCAACCGCATTGCCTTCGTTTGGGCAGCCGGACACTGGTTCTCTTGATTATCTCCTTCGCTGCCTCTAGAGTGCGCTTGAGATTCGAGATGACCATATCGATCGTTACAGACTCGTGCACCTCGTGCCAGCAGTCGTAGTCGGTAACGCAGGCGATCGTGGCGTAGCATATCTCAGCCTCACGTGCCAGCTTAGCTTCGGGGATGGCCGTCATGCCGATGATGCTTGCCCCCCACGAACGGTACAGGTTCGATTCCGCTTTAGTCGAGAAGAAAGGCCCTTCCATCGCCAGATAGGTGCCGTTGGGGTGCACCCTGGGCACGCCCGCGCCTGCCTTGTAGTATGCAGCCTGGTAAAGGAGTCGGCTCAGCACCGGGCAGAAGGGGTCGGCGAACGTGCAGTGTACTACAATGCCCTCTCCGAAGAAGCTGTTGGGCCTGCTCTTGGTGCAGTCGATAACCTGGTCAGGGATAACGATATCGAGAGGCTGTATGTCCTCTCTTAGGCTGCCGACCGCGCACACGGAGATTATCCACTCAACCCCCAGCGACTTCAGGGCCCAGATGTTGGCCCGGGCCGGCAGTTCGGAGGGCAAGATGCGATGCCCCCGGCCGTGCCTGGGCAGGAACGCGATTCTGGTCTTGCCCAGCGTCCCGAGCACGATGGCGTCGCTGGGGTCACCGAAAGGCGTCTTGACCCTCACCTCCCTCACATCGGTGAGCCCCTCGATCTCGTAGAGCCCGCTCCCGCCAATTACGCCAAGCTTCGCCTCAGCCATACTCATCTCCTCTGTCGCTCATATCTCCGAGACCTACGCGATCCCGATAGGCGACCTTGCGCCCCCACTGGTAGCTTCGTGACTCCCGTCACGATGTCGAACCTGTGTCTTCACACCAACTCGCCTATCACAGCTCGTCACAGCGGGAGATGCGACGCTACCGGGTGACCAGGATAGCCTTCCTCAACCTCTCCACGTAGGGTTCTCTGACCACGCCTTTCTCGGTGATTATCGCAGATACGTAGTTGTGCGGCGTGACGTCGAAGGCCGGGTTTGCCGCCTTCACACCATCAGGGGCGATCTTGACGCCCTGGATGTGGGTAACCTCGTCCGGGCTGCGCTCCTCAATTGGGATATCGGCTCCGGAAGAGAGCGAGAGGTCGATGGTGCTCAACGGCGCTGCTACATAGAATGGGATTGCGTTCTCCATTGCCAGCACTGCCAGCGAGTAGGTGCCGATCTTGTTGGCGACATCGCCGTTCGCCGCGATGCGATCCGCCCCGACCACAACGCAGTCTACGTCGCCCTTCTTCATGAAGTGTCCGGCCATGCTGTCTGTGATCAAGGTCACCGGTATGTTCTCCCTTAGCAGCTCCCACGTCGTGAGCCTGGCCCCCTGCAGTAGAGGACGGGTCTCGGTAGCGTACACCTTGACCCTTTTCCCCTTCTCCGAGGCCATCTTGATTACGCCCAGGGCCGTGCCGTAGGCTGCGGTGGCGAGCGAGCCGGCATTGCAGTGGGTCAGCACCGTGAACCCGTCCTGAATCAGCTCAGCTCCGAACTTGCTCAAGCGGCGGTTGGCCTCGTCGTTCTCGGCCTCTATCCGCCGTGCCTCTGCCAGCAGGTTCTCCCTCGTCTGCGCTACCGTCTTGCCGCCTTCGGCGACCTTGTTCATCCGCTCCAGAGCCCAGAACAGGTTGACGGCGGTGGGACGGGAGGCGGCCAACGTCTTGGTCACGGGGCGCAGCCCTGCCAGGAACTTCTCCATGCTCCGCGCCTTGATGGCCCGCGCGCCCAGGGCCAGACCGTAGGCCGCGGCGACCCCGATGTCGGGCGCTCCACGGATGCGCAGAGTCCTTATGGCTTCGGCTACCTCGCCGTGGTCACGCAGGTCGAGAAAGACCTCCTCGTGGGGCAGGCACGTCTGGTCGATGATGCGTATCCTGTCCCCGAGCCACTCGATGATCTTGAAGTCCTTCACTTACCTCGCCACGCCCTTAGTGAGATTGATCAGGGGCCCTTGCCGGTCTCTAAAAAAGAAAAGCCCCCCTTCTTCCAGAACGCCCAGAACGTCGTCAGCTTTCACATGCTCCACGATGACTGAGAGCAGGCCGTCGGGTCTCAGGACTCTGTGCAGCTCTTTCGCCAGCGCTCTCTTGTCCTTCACCATGTGAATCATGTCGTACGCCATGACTACGTCCACGCTCTGCTCGGGCGGGGCGGCATCCCTGCCCGCAAGGATCGTCGTGATATTGGTCAGACCCGCCTTCCGGGCCCTGGCCTCAACCGACCGCAACGCCAGATGGTGGACGTCCAGAGCGTACACCCTGCCTTTGTCACCCACCATTTTCGCGGCCGGGATGGTGTAGTAGCCGGGGCCGCAGCCAAAGTCCAGGACAGTCTGCCCTTCCCGTATGCCAGCTTGCCGTAGAGGCTTCCCGAAGTCCAGGAAATAGCTACGCAACGCAAGGAAAAGCGACATGGCCCTGAACCCGAAGTCTGACATTGGCTTGGCTCGTTCGATGCTCATTCGTCCAACACCTCGCATCATCTGAGCAGCTTGAAGGCCGCTACATCCACCAGGCCCTTGTCAGTAAGCCTCAGTTCGGGTATGACTGGCAGAGCAAGAAACGAAAGCGTGGCGAAGGGAGACGGTAGTACGCATCCTAGAGTTGCTCCAACAGTCTGGAGTGCCTCCAGCCTTGTCACCACCTCCTCAAGCGGCTCCTCGGATAGCAGGCCGGCGACAGGCAAAGCCAGAGAGGCCTGAACCTGGCCCCCAGCGACCGCCACCAAGCCGCCCTGAAGCCTCTCGATCTCCTTGACCGCGGCGAAGATGTCGTGATCGTTGGTCCCTACGACGACAACGTTGTGGGAGTCATGGGCTATCGACGAGCCGAGCGCGCCCTTCTTGAGCCCGAAGCCCTTGACCAGACCCAGCCCGATGTTGCCGGTGGCCCTGTGCCTCTCCACAACCACCAGCTTGAGGATATCGCGCTCCGTATCGGCCACCACGTAGCCTCCCTCCGTCCTGGGCTCAGCCTGAAGCTTCCTGGTGACTATCTGCCCCGGGACTATCTCGATTATGGCTAGCGCCTTCATCGCCGATGGCATCTTCAGCGCCTCAATGCCGAAGGGCTTGATGTGGATGCTCCGGCTGATCTC
>CAZBET010000058.1:0-8282 GCA_964490995.1 uncultured Dehalococcoidia bacterium | reverse complement strand
GCATGGTCAGGTATGTCGTGGGTAACCACAGAGCCAGCGCCCACGAGCGCGTATCTGCCTATGATGTTCCCGCAGACAATGGTGGCATTCGCACCGATGGTAGCGCCTTTCTTGACCAGCGTGGGGACGTACCTGCCCCGCTGCGATAGGTGACTTCGAGGGCTCTTGATGTTGGTGAAGGCACACGCAGGCCCACAGAAGACGTCGTCCTCCAGCACGACTCCGTCGTACACCGAGACGTTATTCTGAATCTTGACGTTGCTGCCGATATGCACGTTCTCCCCGATAAACACGTTCTGCCCTATGGTGCAGTTACCGCCAATTGTCACGTGCGGCATGATGTGGCAGAAGTGCCAGATCTTGGTGCCCTCTCCGATGCTGGCCGGCCCCTCAACAAGGCTACTGGGATGAACGAAGGACGCGGCTGCGGCGGCGAGAGGGATGTTCTCACCCTGGCCCTGAAGTGACCGCTGGCAGGCATCCAGCACCCGGAGCACCTTCAGCCCGCTGCTCCCGTCAGTTCGGGGCTTGGCGCGCGTCTCCAGGCATTCAAGGAAATGCTGGCATTCGAGTCTGAGCGGCTCCGCCATTGCGAATTCAACCGGCGTGGCTTCCTGCTTGTGCGGCACAGGCACGTCTTCGATCCATTCGATCTTGTGCTCATAGAGCAGGAGCTTGTTCTCCTGAGCCACATCGTCAAACACAGCCATCTTCCGATCGCCGACGACGACCAGCTTCTGCTCCTTGTAGGGATGCAGCCAGCTTACGAAGATGTGCGCACGTGCCCCGCTGCCGAAGCTCATCGTGGTGACTGTGACGTCCGCTATGTCGCGGTGCAGATAGCAGCCGCCGTGCGCGGAAACCTCTTGCGGCAGTTGGTTCAGCAAGAGCAGAATCACCGATATGTCGTGCGGGGCGAAGCTCCACAGTATGTTCTCCTCGGTGCGGAACTTGCCGAGGTTGAGCCGGCTCGAGTAGATGTACTGGACCCTGCCGACCTCGCCGCCGTCGACAAGCTGCTTCAGCCTGAGGATGCCGGGGTGATACTCCAGCAGATGTCCCACCATCAGGACCCTCTGCTTGTCGCCGGCAAGTCTGATGAGTTCCTCCCCCTCAGCCACGGTCAGGGCCAGCGGCTTCTCCACAAACACATCCTTGCCTGCCAGCAGGGCTTGCTTCGCCATGGCATAGTGGAGCGCTGCCGGAGCAGATATCACGACGGCCTTGATTGCCGCGCTGGCCAGCACCGCGTCGAAGCCAGTCTCTTTGTTGACGGCGGGATGGAGCGCGCCGAGCCGCTCCAGAACCTCGGTGGAGCTGTCGCAGATGGTGTGGAGCGCACCCAGCTCGGCGAAGTTCCGCACCAGGTTCTTGCCCCAGTAGCCGCACCCGACAACCGCTACGTTCCTGTTCACTTGCTCACCACTCACCTGTAGGCTTCCCTGCCACACCCGAACCGCCCGGAAGGCCCCCGCGTGTCATTGGTACGAAAAGGCCGATTCCATGAATCATAGGGCAGGGGCTCCGTCCCCTGCCAACGGCGGCGGGTGACAGAGCACCCGCGCTATTTTCATGCCCTATCGTGGCTGTGGCGATAGACATAGTGATTCTGAGGAGCGCAAAGCGACGAAGCATCTCCGAGACCCTTCGCTCCGCTCAGGGTGACACGGTAAGCCCACCGACCGCCTGCATCCTGCTCCCATCCCTACAGCCTCACTATGTTGTCCCCTTGCAGCTTCCTGGTTGCTCCACGCGCGTCAAACACCAGGGCAGCTTTGTCCACTATGCGCCGGTAGTCGTACGAAGTATGGTCGGTCGCTATCACCACGCAGTCGGCGCCGGACAAGGCTCTGTCAGTCAGGTTCACGGATTCAAGGCCCTTGCCGGCCACCTGCACCCTTGCTACGTGGGGGTCGTTGTAGCTAACCTTCGCTCCCTTCTCATCAAGTAGCCCGATTAGCTTCAGCGAAGGCGACTCCCTTACGTCCTCAACGTCGCGTTTGTAGGCCACCCCCAGCACCAGCAGCTTTGCCCCCTTCAGGCTCTTGCCCCGATCGTTCAGGGCACCCGTGATGCGGGACACGACGTAGTACGGCATCTGCTCATTGATATCAGCGGCAAGCTCAATGAACCTGGTATGGAAGTCGTACTCCCTGGCCTTGTTCGCCAGGTAGTAGGGGTCGAGCGGGATACAGTGACCACCTATCCCCGGCCCCGGGTAGAACGCCATGTAGCCAAACGGCTTGGAGGCCGCGGCGTCGATCACCTCCCAGACGCTTATCCCCATCTTCTCGCAAAGCAGCGTCAGTTCGTTCACCAGGGCAATGTTGACACTGCGGAAGACATTCTCGAATACCTTGGTCATCTCGGCCACCTCCGGGCTGGAGACGGGGACCACAACCTCCGCAACCTGACTGTAGAGAAGCTCCGCCAGTTCAGTGGACCGCGCGTCTATGCCCCCCACAACCTTGGGCGTATTCCTGATGCCGAACTTCCTGCTCCCCGGGTCTACCCTCTCCGGAGAGAAGGCAAGACAGAAGTCCTTGCCTGCCTTCAGACCGGAGCTCTCCAGTATGGGGAGCACTAGTTCTCTTGTGGTGCCGGGATACGTGGTGCTTTCCAGCACAATCAGTTGCCCGCGCCGCAGGTGTTTCGCTATCTCCTCGGACTCGCGGACTACATAGGAGAGCTCAGGGTCTTTCGTCTTGGTCAGCGGCGTGGGCACGCAGATGCAGACCGCATTCACATCCTTTAGCCGACTCTGGTCCGTGGTGGCCTCAAGGCGGCCGGCGGCAACCGCCACGGAGAGACGCTCCTCAGATATATCCGCGATATAGGACTTCCCCTTGTTGACCAGGTCACCCCGCTTCTGCTGCACATCGAAGCCCAGCACTCTGAAGCCTGCCTCTGCAAATACCAGAGCCAGAGGCAGCCCAACGTAGCCAAGGCCAACAATGCCGACTCTGGCGGTCTTGTCCTTCAGCTTCCTCTCCAAGTTGCGCAAAGCTTCGTCTCCGAACGCGGGGATTCCGCTTGAAATATGATGGAATTATATCACACTACGCTATCAGCATGGCGTCGCCAAAGCTGTAGAAGCGGTAGCCGAGCCTGATGCCCTCCCGGTAGGCTTCGAGGACGCGGTCCCGCCCCACAAAAGCGGAAACCAGCATCAGCAGGGTGGAACGGGGCAGGTGGAAGTTCGTGATCATGGCGTCTGTGACCTGGAAACGGTGCCCTGGGAGAATGAAGAGGTCGAGCCAACCCGCGAAAGGCTTGCTCTCCCCACCGTCGGCCAGAGCCGCGTGCTCAAGTAACCGTACGGTGCTGGTGCCCACGCAGACCACGCGTCTGCCCTCAGCCCTCGCCCGGCCTATGCTCCCGGCAACTTCGGTACCGATCCGGCCGTACTCCCTGTGAATTGCGTGATCCCCTGGGTTGTCCACTTGCACGGGCCTGAAGGAGTCCAGCGCCAGATGGAGAGTGACGAAGGCGAACTCAACGCCGCGCTCCAGGAGCCGGTCCATCAGGTCCGGGGTGAAGTGGAGTCCGGCGGTTGGGGCAGCAACGCTGCCCTTCTCGCGGGCGTAGACCGTCTGGTACCTCTCCGAATCAGCCGGCGGACGACGGATGTAGGGCGGCAGCGGCACAACACCGGTTCTCTCCAGTGCCTCCTCATCGGAGAAGCGGACGACAGCGATCCCGTCGTCTCTTTTGGCCACCACCTCCGCTTCGAGGGCAGGCCCGTTCCCGACCTCGACTCTGGTGCCCGGCCTGAGCCGGCGGCCGGGCCTCGCCAGCGCCTCCCAGAGGCCGCTGTCCACTCGCCGCAGAAGCAGTAGCTCGACCCTAGCACCGCCTCCAGCCTTGTGGCCCAGAAGACGCGCGGGGATCACGCGGCTGTCGTTGCACACCAGAAGGTCGCCTCGCCGCAGGTAGTCACCCAACTCGTAGAAGCGGCGATGCTCCACTGACCCCGCATTTCGAGAGAGTACCATGAGGCGGGAGTGGTCGCGCGGCTCGGTGGCCGTCTGGGCAATTAGCTCACGCGGCAGGTGATAGTCGAAATCTGCGGTCTTCATTACACCAGCCATTATAGGCAGCCAAGCTCGCAAGTGTCGAGTTCAGGAGAGGGTTCTTCCACGGGACAGAGCAGAAAGAGGTGGGGGCGAACCGATGTGTTCGCCCTCGACCCCAATTGGGCGAACACCCTGGTCTGCCCCTACCGGCTCACAATCGCTATGCCTGTTGCCACAGCTACCGCACGGCACGAAAATAGCGCGGGTGCTCTGTCACCCGCTCCCGCCGGCAGGGGACGGAGCCCCTGCCCTATGACCCATCGAATCGGCATTTTCGTGGCAATGACACTATAATGTTGCCGGGCGCGCCCCCCATTGGGTGTTGCTTTTGCCGCGGATTCTTGGTATAGTTACAGCTTGTGGGAAAGACGGAGCAGATAGAACTCACGGCGACGACCCGAGACGTTCTCGGCAAGAAGGTCAGGTTTTTGCGACGCCAGGGCCTGACCCCAGCCAACGTCTACGGTCACAACGTCAAATCCACTGCCCTCCAGATCGAGACGGCCCAGCTCAAACGCGCGCTGGCCAAGGCCGGCAAGACCAGCCTGATCGCGCTGAAGGTTGACGGCCACAAGCGCCCCACTATGGTCATAGTCCGCGAAGTGCAGCGGCACCCGCTGACTCGCGAGTTCCTTCACCTCGACCTCTACCAGGTCAGGATGGAGGAGAAGATCAAGCTCCAGGTCCCGCTCGCGCTTGTCGGCACCGCACCCGCCGTGAAAGACCTCGGCGGCATCCTGGTTCAGAACTTGACCCTCCTCGACATCGAGTGCCTGCCCGCCAACATGCCTCACAGCATCGAGGTTGACATCTCCGTGCTGACGGAGATCGACCAGGCGGTGCACGCGAAAGACCTGAGCGTCGGCGAGGGCATTACCGTCCTCACCGACCCTGATCAGGCCGTCGCACGCATTGCCCGCGCTCGCGTCGAGGTCGAAGAGGTGGTGAAACCCGCGGCGGCCGAGGCGGTCGTCGAGGGTGAAGAGGAGAAAGAGGAGGCAGCCGAGGGCGAAGAGGAAGCCCCTCCAAAGGAGAAGGAGTAGAGGCCAGCGGCTCAGGAGCGCCCTGTGGTGGCCAGTGTTTGCCCCGGAAAAGCCCTCTGTCCCCGCAGGAACTCCGCCGCCGACATCGCGCGCTTCCCCTCCAGTTGAACGCGTAGCAGCATCAGCATCCCATCACCGGTTCCGACTCCGATGTTCGAGGGGCCGCCAGAACCCAGAGCCACAACCAGTCCCGGCACCGCCTTGCCCTCCCCCGGCAGAGGCACGGCTTCCAGAATCCGCAGCATCTTCCCCTGCCATCGCGTGTAGCACACAGGCCAAGGGTAGAAAGCGCGCACCCGACCCGATATCTCGGTGGCTGGCATACTCCAGTCGATTGCGCCGTCTTCCTTGGTGATGGGCTTGGTGTACGTCGCCTTGCTCGCGTCCTGAGGCTGCTGCTTCAGAGAGCGTTCGAGCCAGGGGAACAGCGTCTCGCCGAGCAGCCGCGCGCTTGCCTGGGCCAGCCTGGTGGTGAGAGACTCGGTAGTGTCCTGCGGATCAATCGCGACGACTATCTGCGACAGGATAGGCCCCGTGTCCAGGCCTGCATCCATCAGCATGATGGTGACCCCCGTTTCCCTGTCGCCGGCCAGAATGGCCGCAGGTATGGGCGTGGCGCCCCGGTGGCGGGGCAGCAGGGACGGGTGGACATTGAGGCAGCCGAAGGGCGGTATGTCCAGGATGCGCTGCGGCAGGATCTGGCCGAAGGCCGCGACAACGACAACGTCCGGCTTGAGGCCGGACAGCCGCTCCACCTCCGCAGTGTCTCGGAGACTGGCGGGCTGGAGCACCGTCAGCCCGTGTTTGATTGCCGCCTGCTTCACCGGGGACTGGCCGAGGAGGGCCTGACCCCGACCCTCGGGCCTGTCCGGCTGCGTATAGACGGCGACCACTTCGTACCTGTCCAGCACGAGTTGCTCCAGAGCGGGGACAGCGAACTCCGGAGTGCCCATGAACACCACGCGCACCATGACCCTCCAAAGCCGGTCTCTATTGTATCACAGGGTCATGCCAGCCTGAGCGCACCGGGCTGGCGCCGTTTATGTCATTCTGAGGGAGCGTAGCGACCGAAGAATCTCAGGATGGACAGACAACCCCGCCACACGCGAGATTCTTCGCTGGCGCTCGGAATGACAGGGGGGAGGGAAGGAGCCTGTCCTGAGCCTGTCGAAGGATGAGGTGAAGGTGCCTCAATCAGGACCGGCTGGCGACTATGCCGATGGCCATCAGGAGGGGGCAGAGGAGCGTGACCAGCACGTTCCGTCCCATCACTGGGACCAGGCGCTCCATCTGGTCGTGGTACCTGCGCGCCCCCACTGCGGCCATCACGGCCAGCGGCGCGGTCAACAGGCCGATGAGCGCCATATATGGTAGGACGTTGAGGGACGCGGCCGCCATCAGCGCCACATACGCGGCCAGAAGAAGCAGCGAGTAGACCTCAGCGCTCGCCTTCTTCCCGATAGCTATGGGGAGATGGTGCCGGGACACCGACTGGTCGGCCTCCACGTCGGGGAACTGGTTCAACAGAAGCAGGTTGCTAACCAGGAAGAACGGCACCAGCGAGGCCAGGCCCGCCGCCAGGCTATAGCTTCCTGTCAGCGCGAAGTACGTGCCCATGACCATCAGCGGGCCGAAACCGAGCCCCGGTGCTATGGCGCACGCCAGCGGCCACCTGGTGATGTGAGTCGTATAGAAGTAGATGGTTCCAAGGCCCACGACGCCCAGCGGGATGAGAAGATAGCCGTCGTCTCCGTACACATAGATGAAGTAGCCACCGATGGCAACGATTGCGGCGATGCACAGAAGCGCCACGACATACACCGTGCGCGGCTTCAGAAGTCCTTCGGTGAGCACGCCGCTGCCCCCGCTGAACGGCGTCTTCACCGTCTTGAAGTCCACACCGCTCTGATAGTCGAAGTACTCGTTGAAAACGTTTACCGCGATGTGCGCGAGGAGAGCCCCGAGAAACGCCAAGCCCAGGCGCAACGCGCTAATGGGATGGCCCTCAAACACCGCCACCGACGTCCCAACGAACACCGACACCGCCGCCAGCACCAGGAAAGGGGCGCGTATCTGCCGCAGCCATATCTTCGCAGTCGCTATTGCAGCCATCTCTCAAACGGGAGTGCCTCACATCTCGTCGAGGTCAGAACAGCCTTACGCTGACGATGCAGAGCGCGATGAAGATCACAGCGAGGACAACGGTGAAGCGGAACAGTGTCCTCTCGATGCCACGCCGGGTTTTGAACGCCGACTCGCTCTGCCCCCCGAACACGCCGCTCAAGCCCCCTCCCCGCGCCTGAGCGAGTATCACGATGACTACCATTACGCCGATGACAATTTGAGCCACGTAGATCAGAGTCATGTTCCTACGTTACTGGCTGATTCTCCGCCAGCTTCCTCCTCAATAGTTCATTCACCATCTTGGGGTTGGCCTGCCCCCTGGTCGCCTTCATCACCTGGCCCACGAGAAAGGTCAGGGACTGCTCCCTGCCCCGCTTGAAATCCGCCACCGCCTGGGCGTTTGCCGCCAGCACCTGTTCCAGCACTGCCTCCAGCTCAGGGGCCGCACTGATCTGTGCCAGCCCCTTCTCCTTCACAATCTCCGACGGCCTCTTGCCGCTGTGAAACATCTCCTCGAAGACCGTCTTGGCCATCGAGGTGCTCAGCGTCCCCTTGTCTATGAGGTCGAGCATCTCGACGAGCTGCTGCGGCTTCACCTTGGCCCTGCTGATGTCCATATCCTCGGCGTTCAGCAGCCGGGCGAACTCACCCAGCAACCAGTTGGCCACGGTCTTCGCCCCTCTGTTCACGTCCACGCCCTGTGGCAAGAGCTTGACGCTCGTTTCATAGTATTCCGCGAGCGCCCTGGAGGCGGTCAGCAGGTTGGCGTCGTATCCCGACAGGCCGTATTGCGAGACGAACCTGTCGCGCCTCGCATCGGGCAACTCAGGGAGCCGCGCCTTTATCTCCTCGACCCACTCCCGACTGATAGCCAGCGGCGGCAGGTCCGGCTCCGGGAAGTAGCGGTAATCGTGGGCGTACTCTTTGGTTCTCTGGGAGACGGTCATGCCCTTCTCCTCTACCCAGCCCCTCGTCTCCTGCACCAGCTTCCCGCCCTTTTCGGCCACCCTGCGCTGCCTTTCCACCTCGTATTCCAGCG
>CAZBET010000057.1:0-8296 GCA_964490995.1 uncultured Dehalococcoidia bacterium | reverse complement strand
GCGGTTGCCACGCCCGCCTGTGGCGGGCTCGCAACGACATAGGGAGGGGTGGCAAACCGCTGCTGCTGTGCTATACTTGAACACAATAAGCAGGACTTAGAGAAGGACAGCGATGTGGTGCCGCGGCATTCGAGGGGCAACTACAGTGGATGGCAATACCAGGGAGGACATTCTCAGGGCGACCGACGAGTTGCTCCGAAAGATGATCGACGCGAACGGCCTGGAGCCCGAACGCGTGGCCTTTGCTTTGTTCACCACCACAGCAGACCTCGATGCGGAGTTCCCCGCAGCAGCGGCACGACAGCTAGGCTGGTCGAAGGTGGCGCTGATGTGCGCCAAGGAGATGGATGTCCCCGGCAGTCTGAGACGTTGTCTGCGCGTCCTCATACTGTACAATACCGAAAAGGGCGCTGACGAGATCGTCCATGTGTACATCCGGGGCGCAACCGAGTTGAAGCCTGACGTTGCCAATCTCAAGTCAGCTAACCTGGGGAGTCGGTGAAATGCTTGTTGTTATGAAGAAGGAGTCCGGGCAGAAGGAACTCAGCGGGGTGATGCAGAAGATAACCCAGTCGGGGCTCACCGGCCACGTATCGCAGGGTGTGGAGCGCACCGTGATCGGCGTCGTTGGACAGACATACCCCGAGTTGCGCGACCTCCTCGAACTCCTCCCCGGGGTCGAGGAGGTAATCCCCATCTCCAAGCCCTACAAGCTGTCCAGCCGGGAGTTTCAGCCGGAGGACACCAGTATCAAGATTGGCGACGTGGTCGTTGGTGGAGACGACCTGACCATCATCGCAGGCCCGTGCGCGGTGGAGACCGAGGAGCAGGTCGTGGCAACAGCGAGGGCGGTGAAAGCCAGCGGGGCCAACATCTTGCGCGGAGGGGCATTCAAGCCGAGCACGTCTCCCTACCAGTTCCGCGGCCTGGGCAAGCTGGGGCTGGAGATCCTGGCCATGGCCCGGCAGGAGACCGGCCTGCCATTTATCACCGAGGTCCTCACCCCCCAGGATGTCGAGCTGGTCGCCAGATACGCGGACATCCTCCAGATAGGGGCGCGCAATATGCAGAACTTCGTCCTGCTCGACGAAGTGGGAAAGGTCAAGAAGCCTGTGATGCTCAAGCGGGGGATGTCGGCAACCATCCAGGAATGGCTGCTGTCTGCGGAGTACATCCTCTCCCAGGGCAACCGCCAGTTGATACTGTGCGAACGGGGCATACGCACGTTCGAGACCTATACGCGAAACACGCTCGACATCAGCGCCATACCGATCGTCAAGAAGCTCAGCCACCTCCCCGTCATCGGCGACCCCAGCCACGGCACCGGTAAGTGGTATCTCGTAACCCCCCTCGCCCTGGCCGTAGTGGCAGCAGGAGCTGACGGGCTCATGGTGGAGGTCCACCCCAACCCCGACCAGGCGCTGAAGGACGGGGCACAATCTCTAACATTCGACAACTTCGGTTCGCTGATGCAACAACTGGCGCCCGTCGCCGCCGCAGTGGGGCGCAGGATGCCAGCAATGCCTGAAGAGGCGCATGGCCAATAAGGCAGGCTTGCTTTTCGGCACCGCGGGAATCCCGGGGCGGACAAGGATCCGGACTACAGAGGCCGGGGTCGAGTGCGTGCGTCAACTGGGGCTCGACTGCATGGAGGTGGAGTTCGTCCAGGGCGTGAGGATGAGCCCGGCCATCGCACAATCGACGAGGGAGACAGCCATCACCAGAGGGGTCAAGCTGAGCGCCCACGCCCCCTATTTCATTAACCTGAATGCCAGAGAGCCAGAGAAGGTAGCTGCCAGCCGGCAGCGCATCATCCAGACCGCCCGCGTGACCGCCCTTTTCGGCGGCAGCGCAGTTGTCTTTCATTGTGGCTTCTACCTCGGCAATGAGCCCGCAGCAGTCTTCGCGACGGTCAGGAGTAACCTGGAGCAGGTCGTCGCTGCGCTCAGGGCAGAGGGCAACCACGTGCTGCTCAGGCCCGAGGTCATGGGCAAAGTCACCGCTTTCGGGACCATTGAGGAGGTCATTCAGCTCTGCGCCGAAGTAGAAGGGCTGGCCCCCGCTATCGACTTCGCCCACTGGCACGCGCGCACAGGAAGGGCGAATAGCTATGACGAGTTCACGTCAATCCTGAAGCGGATCGAGCGCAAACTGGGCAGGGCCGCGCTCGACAATATGCATATCCACGTCTCCGGCATAGACTACGGCCCCAAAGGTGAGAGGAAGCACATCATGCTGGCGGATTCCGACTTCGAGTACGTTGAACTGCTGGGAGCCCTCAGGGACTTCGAGGCCAAGGGGCGGGTGGTCTGCGAAAGCCCGATCATGGAAGATGATGCCCTGCTCCTTCAGAGAACCTACCGCACCTTATGAAGACACCTGACCTTTCCGTCCAACTTGCTCCCTGCAACAAGCGCGGGCTGTTGCTGGCCAATCCCGTCATGACGGCCTCGGGTACCTTCGGTTACAGCACGGAGTACGCCGGGGTCTTCGACATCCAGAGACTGGGAGCCATCGTGTGCAAGGGCACGACCCTCAAGCCGCGTCCGGGAAACCCACAGCCGCGTCTCGTGGAAACAGTGGGCGGAGTGCTCAACTCCATCGGCATGGAGAACATCGGCGTCGAGGCCCTGATCAGGGAAAAGGCGCCTATCTGGGCCGAATGGAATGTGCCGGTCGTCGTCAACATCCTGGGCCAGGCCGTCGAGGAGTACGCGGAACTGGCGAGACTGCTCGATGGCGTCGCCGGCGTCAGCGGCGTCGAGGTGAACATCAGTTGCCCTAACGTTTCCGCAGGTGGAATGGAGTTCGGCGCCAGCCCGAAGGACGCCGCGGCTGTGACCACCGCCGTAAAGTCCGGTACCTCCCTGCCCGTCATCCTCAAGCTGTCTCCTAACGTCACCGATATCACCGAGATCGCCTGCGCCGTCGTAGAGGCGGGTGCCGACGCGATAACGCTCATCAATACCGTGAAAGGCATGGCCATTGACACGGCAAGCCGCAGGCCTGTCCTCGGCAACGTCAGCGGAGGCCTGTCCGGGCCGGCGATCAAGCCGATCGCCCTCCACATGGTCTATCAGACAGCCCGTGGGGTCCGGGTCCCCATCATCGGCTGCGGCGGCATCTCGACCGCCACCGACGCCCTCGAGTTCATCATGGCCGGAGCCAGCGCGGTTCAGGTGGGCACAGCCATCTACAGCGACCCCCGTGCGCCGCTGGACATTATCGACGGGATCGAGTGGTTCATGAGAAGCGAGGGTATCCTCAAAGTATCCGAACTCGTTGGGGCCGCGCATTGAACGCATCCGTATCCCTCGCTCAAGTCAAGACTGCTTTCCTCGACCTGCTGTTCCCTCTGCAATGCCTCGGCTGCGGGAAGGAAGGCGCCCTGCTCTGCCCTCAGTGCTCCGCTTCGCTCCCGAGAGTCAGGGTGCCGTATTGCCAGCGCTGCGGAGCCCCGCTCAGGGAAGGGCTTATCTGTCCCGCCTGCGTCAGCTACCCGCTTTACATGGATGGCATCCGCTCTGTGTTCCTGTTCGAGGGGACTATCCGCCAGGCAATCCATCAGCTCAAGTACAGGCACCTCAAGGCGATGGCGGCCCCTCTGGGGCAACTCCTGGCTGACTACCTTGCCTCGCACCCCTTGCCGGGCGAGGTGCTGATACCCGTGGCCCTCCATCCGAGGCGGCTGCGACAGCGCGGCTACAATCAGGCGTCCTCGCTGGCGCATGAGATAGGCAGGCTCACCGGCCTGCCCGTTGCCGAAGGCTGGCTGGCCCGGGGGCGGGACACCATCGCCCAGGCGAGGACGGCAACGGCACCGGAGCGCCGCAGCAACGTGCACGATGCCTTCGGTTGCCCGAAGGAGTTGCACGGCGAGAAGGTTCTGTTGATCGACGATGTCTGCACGACGGGCGCAACACTCGATGCCTGCGCCACAGCCCTCAAGAACGCAGGCGCAGGCTCGGTGTGGGGCCTGACAGCCGCCCGGGAGATGTATTTCTCGAACTTCCGGCGCGAATCTTGAAAACACAGAGCCCGATGGCATAGAATACACTCATTTACCGCGGGCGGCGGCCTCAGCGAGCTGAGGCCGCCAAGACATAACTGGTCAGGGAGGGAACAGCGGAATGGAACTCGTCATTAAGGGCAAGAACCTCGAAGTTGAGGAGGGAACGCAGGAGTATATTCGCAACAAGCTCAACAGGCTGGAACGGCACCTCCCTGACATCAGTGAGGTCGAGGTGGAGCTCACGAGGGAGATGACGAAGTCGGCCGACAGCCGCTATGTGGTACAGGTGACCGTCAGCAGCCACGGCACCTTGCTCCGCGGCGAAGAAAGGGCATCCAGCATACCCGCGGCGGTGGACAGTGTCGTTGACGTGCTCAACCGCCGGATCGAACGCTTCAAGGGCAGGCTGTACCACAGCCTGAGGAGGACGCCTCCTCCTGAGAGGCAGCTCGCCGCCATGCAGGCGGAGCCGCGAGAGGTCGAGGCCCAGCAAGAGCAGAGGAAGATAGTCAGGATCAAGCGTTTTCAGGTGAAGCCGATGTCGCCGGGGGAAGCCGTTGAGCAGATGGAGCTTCTGTCACACGACTTCTTCTTCTTTTTCAATGGCGAAAGCGACAAGTTCAGCGTCGTGTACCGGCGGAGCGACGGGGACTACGGCCTGATAGAGCCGGTACTGGGATGAATGGGGTCAGTTACTCTCACGTCACAGGCAGGCACAGTACCAGGTGGTGCCGTTCGTGGTGAGCCCGTCGAACCATGAACGGCCCCTTCGGCAGGCTCAGGACAGGCCCTTGGACGAGCTCAGGGCGAACGGCAGGTCGCTGTCAATGGAAGAGGTGGCCAGAAAGCTCACATCGTGGATAAGAGACCAGGCCCTTGCGGCGAATTGCCGCGGAACGGTCTTTGGTTTGAGCGGCGGCGTCGATTCCGCGGCGGTGGCAGTCCTGTGCCAGCGTGCTTTCCCCGAGACGAGCCTTGCGGTGCTGATGCCCTGCCACAGCGACCCGGCAGATATGAAGGACGCCCTGCTTGTCGCCCGCAAGTTCGGGATACGCACGGCAACCATCGTGCTGGACAGCGTTTTCGATTCCCTTCTCAATGCCATCCCCGACGGGGAATGCGATCCCGCCATCGAAAGAATGGCGCGGGCCAATCTGAAGCCGAGGCTGCGCATGGCGACACTGTACTACTTCGCCAACCGCCTCGCCTATCTCGTCGTCGGCACAGGCAACCGGAGCGAGATCGCGGTCGGCTACAGCACCAAGCATGGCGACTCAGGCGTCGACATCCAGCCGCTGGGGAACCTGCTCAAGGCCCAGGTCAGGGAGCTGGCAGCCCATCTTGGCATACCCAGCAGAATAATCGAGAAGCCACCCTCCGCCGGCCTCTGGCAGGGGCAGACCGACGAGGGGCAGATGGGGCTGACCTACGCGGACCTGGACCGCTATCTAGCTACAGGGCAAGCAACCGAGCAGATCCGCAGGAGGGTAGACGCCATGGCCCGCGCGTCCGCCCACAAGCGCGCCACCCCACCTGTACCCCCCTTCTAGCGAAGGCCTTTGTCCACTTGTGTTCTTGTCCATTTGATCGTGTTTGGGACTTAGAAATTGGTGCTCAGGATTTCCTGGTCGGGGTGCATAACTTTCCCAAGCGCGCCCTTTTTGACAACCCGTATGCGATATGTGAGAATAGGCGCGGTGTGCACCACCCACACCAGGCGACGCGCCATACAGTCTTGAAAGGAGCCCTTCAGCTATGCCCACGCAACAGGAAAAGCCCCCGATGCTGGACCGCTACAGAGTCCTCGATTTGACCGACGACAGAGGGGCTTTTTGCGGCAAGATACTGGCCGAGCTCGGCGCCGACGTGGTTAAGGTGGAGAGGCCAGGAGGCGATCCCTCCCGTAACGTCGGCCCCTACTACCACGACACGCCCGACCCCGAGAAAAGCCTCTCGTGGTTCGCCTTCAACATGAACAAGAGGGGGATCACACTCAACATCGAGGCCAGGGACGGCCAGGACATCTTCAGGAAGCTGGCCAGGAAGGCCGACTTCGTCATCGAGTCCTTCACCCCTGGCTACCTCAACAGGCTGGGCCTGGGCTACTCGGCACTGAGCAAAGTCAACCCGCGAATCATCCTGACATCGATCACACCCTACGGGCAGACCGGTCCACACAGCAGGTACAACTCCCCCGACCTCATTACAATGTCCATGGCAGGCTACACGTTCATCTGCGGCGACTCCGACCGACCCCCGGTTCGTTTCAGCAGCGACCAGTCCTACTTCCAGAGCAGCCTCCAGGCAGCAGTAGGAGCGCTGATCGCCCATTACTATAGAGAGCTCAGTGGCGAGGGCCAGCACGTGGACGTCTCCATGCAGGAGTCCATGCTGTGGACCCTCTGCTATGCTCCCCACGACTGGTACTTGCTCAAGCAGATAATCCATACCAGGGAGGGCAGCTTCTGGAAACGGCTCGGCGTCACCTACCGGCTCATCTGGCCCTGCAAAGACGGCTACGTCTGCTACAGGCTGCTCATGGCACAGCCGGGTGCGGAGGTGATGAACGATCTCATAGCTTCGATGAACAAAGAAGGCCTCGGGGAGAAGATGAAGGGCATCAGTTGGACCACCCTGAGCTTCACCGATGTCCCTCAGGAGCAAATCAACGAGTGGGAAGCTGAGATCGGCAAGTACTTCCTTAGACATACGAAGAGGGAACTCCACGAGGAGGCCGTGAGGCAGAAGAACGTGCTCCAGCCCGTCAACAACGCCAAGGACCTGGTCGAATCCCCTCAGCTAGCCGCCAGGGACTTCTGGGTCCAGTTGGAGCACCCCGAGCTGGCTGCTTCCATCACCTATCCCGGCCCCTACTACAGATCAACCGAGACCGCATGGCAGAAGGGCCACCGCGCCCCCCTCATCGGCGAGCACAACGAGGACATCTACGTCAAGGAACTGGGGTTCACCATGCAGCAGCTTGCCCTGTTGAAGAGGGAGAACGTCATTTGAACCTCCGGGCGAAAGGCGAGTAGAGATGAAGAAAACGAAATACCCGTTGGAGGGACTGAAGGTAGTCGATTTCTCGTGGGTCTTCACCGGCCCCATTGTCACGAAGTACCTGGGCGACCACGGCGCCGAGGTAATCAAGATCGAATCGGCCACGAGGCCCGACGGCACCAGGCTGATGACGCCGTTCAAACCGGGAGCAATGGGCTTGAACGCCAGCGGCGTCTTCGCCAACTACAACTCCAGCAAGTACAGCATCAACATAAACCTCCGTGAGCCCCGTGGCAAAGAGGTGGTCAAGGGGCTGGTGCAGCGCGCCGATATCGTATTGGAGACCTTCGGACCCGGCGTGATGAAGAAGCTCCAACTGGATTACGAAGAGCTGACGAAGGTGAAACCGGACATAATCATGCTCAGCATGACCATGGTCGGCCAGTACGGGCCTCACTCCCAGCAGCCTTCCTTCGGCCAGGTGTTGCAGGCCACGAACGGGTTCGTCCAGCTCCTCGGCTGGCCTGACCGGCCGCCCTCGCTGCCGGTGGCGGCCTACACCGACTACATAGCTCCCTGGTACGTTCTCATAGCCCTGATGGCTGCCCTCGACTTCCGCCGCCGCACAGGCAGAGGCCAGTACATAGACCTCGCCATGCTGGAGGCAAGCGTCCACCTGGCCGCTCCGGTGGTGATGGACTACACAGTGAACGGCACGATACAGGACCGCATGGGCAACCGCAACCCGGGCTACGCACCTCACGGCGTCTATCCCGGCAAGGGCACGGAGAGATGGATCGCGATAGCTGTTGCCACCGACAAGGAGTGGCAGGCGCTGTGCAAGGTCATGGGCAATCCTGAATGGGCCCAATCCTCCGAGTTCGACACCCTGCTGCATCGGACAGAGAACATCGTGGAACTGGACAAGAAGATGGCGGCCTGGACTCGGAACTTCACTCCTGAAGACCTGATGGCCAGCCTGCAGGCCGCAGGGGTGGCGGCAGGCGTCGTCCAGACTGCGGACGACCTTGTGGACAAAGACCCGCAACTCAGATTGCGGCACCACTTCGTGGAAATGGACCACGCCGAGATGGGCAAGCATCTGACGGAGCAGCCGCCTTTCCGGCTGTCCAAGACGCCCTCGAAGCCTCAGAGGCCCTTTCCCTCCTTCGGCGAGCACACAGAGTACATCTGCAAAGAGATTCTGAAGATGGGCGACGCCGACTTCGCCGAGCTGATCGGCGCCGGCGTCCTCGCCTAGGTTTCGTTCATTCTCTGTAGGGG
>CAZBET010000056.1:0-8352 GCA_964490995.1 uncultured Dehalococcoidia bacterium | reverse complement strand
CAGGCAGCTCTGCACGGGAGGCTGTGCGCCGGGTACCTCGACAGCATCTCAGCGTTGGTTGGCGCGGGGACCTCGGAGATTCAGCGCACCATTATTGCTTTGAGAGGGCTGGGGCTGCCCTGGGCGTAGGCGAGTCGGGAGTGATGACACGAGGAGAAGCTGGCTGCCGCGGGCAGCAGATGAAATAGGCATAGCGCGGGCGCTCTGTCACCCGCGGTCGCCGGCAGGGGGACGGAGCCCCTGCCCTATGAGTGGATTCCCGCCTGCGCGGGAATGAAACGAGGAGGAATCTGCCGCCGGGGGCAGTCGTCGTCACTGACCAGAGCTGCGTAGGGTGGGTGCAGCGGAGCGGAACCCACCAACCACGTGCGCTGGTTTGTCGGGGTGGTGGGTTGCGTTGCACTCCACCCACCCTACGGGCTGCAAATGAAATAGGCATAGCGCGGGTGCTCTGTCACCCGCAGTCGCCGGCAGGGGACGGAGCCCCTGCCCTATGACCCTCTGAATCGGAATCGCTGACCAGTACGGACCAGGAGGTGTGCGATGGACCTCGGTTTGAGTGAAGAACAGGAGATGCTGCGGACTTCGGCCCGCGACTTCCTGCAGAAGGAATGCCCCAGGAAGCTGGTGAAGCAACTGGACGAGAGCGACGAAGGCTACTCGCCTGAGCTCTGGCAGAAGATGGCGGGGCTGGGATGGATGGGACTTCCCTTTCCTGAGGTATACGGTGGGGGCGGCGGCAGCTTCCTCGACCTCGTCGTGCTTCTCGAGGCAATGGGATACAACATACTGCCGGGGCCGTTCTTCTCGACGGTGGTCTTGGCAGGCTTCTGCATCCTGGCGGCGGGCAGCGAGCTGCAGAAGAAGGAGCTGCTGCCGAAGGTTGTCAGGGGGGACATGATCCTTACCCTTGCCCTGCTCGAACCCAGCGCCAGATACGATGCGGCAGCGGTCAAGACCGGGGCTGTGGCCCGCGACGCCGAGTACGTTATCAATGGCACAAAGCTCTTCGTGCCGGACGCCAATGTCGCCGACCATCTGCTTTGCGTCGCGAGGACAAAGCAAGGCAAGAATCCCGAAGACGGAATCACCATCTTCCTTGTCGATGCCAAAGCCCGCGGAGTGAAGTGCACGCTGCTGAAGACGCTGGCCCGCGACAAGCAGTGCGAAGTCATCTTCGAGGATGTCAGGGTGCCCAAAGATAACGTGGTCGGCGGGCTTGACCGTGGCTGGCCCGTAGTGCAGGAGGTACTCCAGAAAGCTACGGTTGCCAAGTGTGCCGAGATGGTCGGCGGCGCGCAGGCCGCGCTGGAGATGGCTGTGAACTACGCGAAGGAAAGGGTGCAGTTCAACCGGCCCATCGGCAGTTTCCAGGCTATCCAGCACTACTGCGCCAACATGGTGAGCGACGTAGACGGCTCGCGGTTCGTGACCCATAAGGCAGCCTGGACGGTGTCTGAAGGGCTCCCAGCTACCATGGAGGTGGCCGTGGCCAAGGGCTGGACGAGCGGCGCTTATTGCCGTGTGACTCTCCTGGCGCAGCAGATATTCGGGGCCGTCGGCTTCACGATGGACCACGACCTGCATTTGTATTACAGGAGGGCGAAGGCGGGCGAGATAGCGTTCGGCGACGGCGCTTTCCACCGCAAGACCGTGGCCCGTGAACTCGGCCTCTAGGTTATGCGTCGGGTCACTGCGAGACGCGGGGCGCCCAGGCAATCGCTGCGGTTGCAGGATTGAAGAACCAGGAGAAGCGCCTCTCAGCGTTCTCAGCGCGCTCGGCGGTGAATCATAACCAGATGTACTGGAGGTGGCTATCAGTGATGGTGTTGGAAGAAGGCAAGGGACGGCTGTTCACCGACCCCGACCCCGACAAAGCGAGGGAGTTCTTCCGCAGCAAGTCGCGGAAGATGACCAACAAGGTCATGAGCCTCAAGGAGGCCATACAGGAGTTCACGCATGACGGCGACTATCTGGCCGTAGGCGGCTTTGGCGCGAACAGGACGCCCATTGCAGCGTGTCACGAGATAGTCCGTCAGCGGCGGAAGGACATGGGCTTCGCTGGCAAGACTGCCACGCACGACTTTCAGATACTTGCCGCAGGCGAGGTCTTCAACAGGGTGGATGTCGCCTACATCGTGGGGCTCGAAGCTAGAGGGCTGTCACCAGTCTCCAGAAGATATATGGAGAGCGGCGAGGTGGAGGTCTGCGAGTGGACCAACTACAGCCTCGCCGCCAGGCTGAGGGCCGCGGCGATGGGCGTGCCCTTCGTGCCGACGCGCAACGTGATGGGCACCGATACCTTCAAGTACAGCGCGGGTAAGGTTGTCGAGTGCCCGTTCACCGGGAAGCGTTTGATGCTCCAGCCTGCGCTGTATCCGGACGTCGGGATCGTGCACGTGCATGAGGCCGACGTGTACGGCAACGCGCGGATCAAAGGGATCATGATTGTGGATGACGACCTTGCCAGGGCGTCCAAGCGCCTGATCATAACCACTGAGCGGTTGATCTCCAACGACGAGATCCGTCGCGACCCGACCAGCACCGTCATCCCCTACTTCCTCGTTGATGCGGTCTGCGAGGTCCGCTACGGTGCGTATCCCGGCACGATGGCTTACGAATACTTTTCCGACGAGGAGCATCTCCAGGAATGGTTTAGGGTGCAGGAGGACCCCGAGGAATTTCGGAGGTTTCTCAACCGGAACATCTACGAGTGCGCCGACCACTCGGAATACATCCGGCGCAACGGCGGCCTCCAGAAGATGAATGAGCTCAGGCGGAAGGAGCTCATGCTGCACAAGGAGATAGCGAATGCCGGATCATAACACGATGGAAATGATGATCTGCGTCGCCTCGAGAGAGCTCGAGGACGGCGCAACAGTGGGAGTGGGTACCGGCGCGCCCTGTGCGGCAGCCATGCTCGCTCAGAAAACTCATGCGCCCAAGCTGGTAATCATGTTCGAGGCCGGCGGTGTGAGCCCGCTGCTGCCCGAGATGCCGATCTCCGTCGGTGATTCGAGAACGTTCTTCAAGGCAGTCATGGCCACCAGCATGTGCGACATCATGGGGTACTGCAGCCGCGGCTTCGTGGACTACACCTTTCTCGGCGGTGCGCAGATCGACATGTATGGCAATCTCAACTCCACCTTAATCGGTGACAATTACAGGAAGCCCAAGGTGCGCCTTCCAGGCAGCGGTGGGGCCAATGACTTTGCCTCCTTCTGCTGGAGGACGATGGTCATGACCGTGCAGGACAAGAGGCGTTTCGTGGAGAAGGTGGATTTCGTCACCAGCCCGGGCTGGCTTCAGGGAGGTGACTCGAGGGTGAGGGCAGGCCTGCCCCCGGGCACGGGGCCCTACAAGATCATCACGAGCATGGGGGTAATGGACTTCGAGGCGGAGAGCAAGCGGATGCGGGTAATATCCCTGAACCCGGGCTGCTCCTTCAAGGACATACAGGACAACTGCGGATTCGAGCTGCTGCGTGTGCCGCGCATCGCGGAGACCAAGGCGCCGACACAGCAAGAGCTGGCGATACTCAGGGAAGAGGTCGACCCCTACAGATACATTATCGGGCGATAGGGTATTCATCCTTCAGGAGTGAGGGAAAGGAGGAAGCACAATGGCTGTCAGATTCCCGTCTGACGAATGGGTCAAGGAGTTCGCCGAGCAACTCAACACGAGCGAGGCCTATGAGAGGTCAGCCAAGGACTGGGAGGGTGACTTCGTCTTCATCATCGAGCCCGACGAAGCCTACAAGAAAGCTGAAGCCTACCTCTTTGTCGGCCTGTACCACGGCAAGTGCACCGACGGAGCCATGATCAAAAGCGAGGAAGAGCGGCCGGCCGAGTTCGCCATCAGGGCCCCCTTCAGCAACTGGCGCAAGGTCATCGAAGGGAAGCTCGACCCCATACAGGGCATGATGACGCGCAAGCTGAAGCTGAAGGGCAACATGATGAAAGTGATGCGCTACCCCAAGGCGGCCAAGGAGATGGTCAACTGCGTCGCCAAGGTGCCGACCGATTTCAGCGCGTGACGGAAGCGCGGCGCATTCGGATTTCAAGCATTGCGATTTGTCTGGGTTCTAGAGCTTCGAGCTTAGAGCTTGGGGCTTGGCATTCCCCGGTCAGCCGGGTGGTGCCTGCCAACAGGCACTGTTGCTGATCGAAGGCGATGCGGGGGGGTGATTCATGTCCCATCATAGAGTGAAGAACGGCCAGTTGGTTGAGGCGGGGAGGCTGCAGGTCGCGCTGGACAGCTTCTTCGCCAGGAACGAACCCACCATCCTGCGGGTGCTGGACGCTACCACCCGCTTCTTCCTGAAGATCAGGGCGAGGCCCGTCCTCATGGTGCTGTCACGCGCGCTTGCCTTCCTGCCCACCGGGGAGGTCGTCACCACGGAACGCGCAATCGCCTTCATAGACGCCATATCAGCCGACGGCCATGCCGAGATCGCCGTAGGCCCATGCATGTGCCAGAAGGCGCTGAAGAAGAAGAATGGGACATACATGAAGGACATGACGATCCTTTATGGCGTGGAAGCCTACAGGAAGGCGGACCCGGAGTACAAGGACTTGACCCCGGACGAGGCCAAAGCGCTTCTGCGTCAACTCCACGACGAGGGCATGATGCCCACCTTCTTCGCCTGCCTGCGCTCCGGCGGGTGGATCTACGCGATCTGCAACTGCGACCACGAGATATGCTTCCCCTTCAGGGCTCATCAGGCCGCAGGCGCGGTCATGTTCCCCGGCCCGGACATAGTATCCCTCGACCGTGAGAAATGCGTCGGTTGCGGCGCTTGCGTGGAGCGCTGCCACTTCGGAGCAAACGCGCTCGCCAATCCGACAGCCGAGGTCAATCTGGCGAAGTGCTACGGCTGCGGCCTCTGCGTCTCCACGTGCACCGGAAAGGCGCGCATGATGGTGGAGCGGACTGATCACCACCGCCGCTACTACCCCGTGGACCTGGTCAGTCGTTACTCTGCTCGCTAGGGCGTTGAGCCGGCGTGTGTATGCGCAGGCGGCCCCACGGGCGGCTAGAGAAGGCCCGGTGATGGCGGTCTAGTACCTGACTGACTTGCCGTACTTCTCCCGGAGCGTCATCTTCAGCACCTTGCCCATGGCGTTGCGGGGCAGCTCATCCACGAAGTCCACCAACTTGGGCTTCTTGTAGCTCGCCAGGTGCTGCTTGCAGAACTTGATGACCTCCTGCTCGGTCAGCTCCTCGCCCGCCTTCGGCACCACCACCGCCTTGACCGACTCGCCCCACTCCTTGTCCCAGACGCCGATGACCGCGACCTCCTGGACCTTGGGGTGCTTGAGGATGGCCGTCTCGACCTCGGCGGGGTAGATGTTCTCGCCGCCGCTGACGATCATGTCCTTCTTCCGGTCCACGATGTAGATGAAGCCTTCTTTGTCCTGCCTCACCATGTCCCCGGAGTGGAACCAGCCGTTCCTCATAGCCTCCCTGGTCGCCTCGGGGTTCTTGTAGTACTCCTTAAGCACCGTCGGGCCGCGGTAGATGGCCTCGCCGACGCTCCCCAGGGGCACGTCTTTGTCGTCATCGTCAACGACCCGGATCTCGATGAAGGGCAGGATCTTGCCCACCGAATCCTCTCGGCCCTCCGACTCGCTGGGCAGGAGGCCGGAGATCAGCGCGCTCATCTCCGTCATGCCGAAGAGGTCAAAGACCTTGACGTTGGGGAAGTACTTCATGACCAGGCGCCGCGTCTCTATCGGCAGTATTGCCCCCGACGAGCCCCAGACTTGAAGCGAGCTCGTATCGTACTTGTCCAAGTCTGGCAGCAGCAGCATGAAGTTGGTCATCGCCGGAACCAGGACAAGCGCGTTGATCCTCTCCTCCTGGATTGTGCGCATGATGTAGGCGGGGTCGAAGACCTCTGTGGGCAGGACCACGGTAGCGCCGAGGAAGAACATGAACTGGCAAAAGCCGAAGGACGCCAGGTGGAATATCGGGGGCGCGCCCAGGGCGCGGAAGCTCCACAGGTTGGTCATTCCCGGCTCGGTCAGCACATAGGATGCGCCGAGCATCCACAGCACCATCTCGTTCCGGTGAGTTATGACAGCCCCTTTGGGCCTGCCCGTGGTCCCAGCTGTGTACATAATGAAGGCGGGATCGTCCTCGTCCAACAGGACGAGCGGTTCGTTCTTCGACTGTTTGCCTATCCAGGATTCGAAACGAAGCATGCCTTCGACGGGCTCCTCGCTTATTGAGATGTAGTTCTTCACCTGCGGGATGTCCTGCTGGATGGACCTGGCCGTTTCAACGAAGGCCTCGCCCACTATCATGGCCTCTGCATCGGAGTTCTGTATGATGTACTTCAGCTCCTCCGGATGGAGGCGGAAATTGAGGGGGACGGCGACGCCGCCAATCTTCCCCAGGGCGAAGTAGGCCTCCATGAACTGATTGCAGTTGAAGGCGAGTACCGCCACCTTGCTGCCCTTCTTGACTCCCATCGCCAGCAAGGCGTTGGCCTGCTGGTTAATGCGGGCGTTAAGCTGTTTGTAGGTTAGACGCGTCTTGCCGTAGACCAGCGCCTCTTTGCCGGGGAACTTGCGGGCGTTGCGTGCCATCATCTCCCCGAGAAGCAGTCTTCTTCCCAAAGCTTCCTCTATTGCCTGCTTGTCTTTCACGTGCTTCATTCGCACCCTCCTTCTCACGATTGCACCGGCGATCGGTGCAGGCCAGCGGCCTTTCCAGCCTATACCGGGCGGGGCCCTCGCAAGGCACGGGAACCACCCAGACATGACACCAACCGGCCGAACCTTTCCATCTGCCTGCCTAAGCGTTGGAGTCTGCCCTCACAACGGGCAAATCAGCGCTGTGCAGGGCGGACGGCATTCTCGGGGAAGTGGGTTTCTTTTTAGCAGAGATTGCGAGGGTTGTCAACTGCGCCGTTTCGCGGTAGCCCGTGTGCGCTCCTGTAGACAAACCAACAAGGATGTGGTATATTCTAGGCGACTGAGTGCACATCTTCCCGGATAGTGCCAACATCGGCGGGCGCCGAGCAGCCGAGTTGGGCGCCGTCACCAGGGTGAACTCAAGCCTCTTTCTCATAGCCAAGGGGGAACGGCCAAGCTAGACAGGGTCATCCGGCAGATCTCCCCTACAGGCTGAGGGCCCGTCAGCGCCGAGACGCTCGGTGTTGAGCGACGGGACATGATGAGAGAGACGGAAGAAGCCTCCTCAAGAGCCGAAGCTGGTGCGCATATGGCATCCGTGTCATGCGGTGCGCTCGTGTGAATGGTCAAACACCAGCTTGGCGGCATTGGGATACGGCGGTTCGCCGAGGACTACCAGAGCATCCAGAAGACCTCAGACTACGATGCGTGAACCCCAGCACCATGTCGGGCTCTCTAGCAAGGGACAGCGCAATCTAATCATGGAGTAGAGCTATGAGTATGTCTGAACTTGAGACGAAGACCAGGGAGGAACTCCTGGCCCATGCGAAGGAGATCGGAATCACGGGCGTCAGCGGCATGAAGAAGGAGGACCTTGTGCTGCGGCTCCTTCAGGCCAACGCCGAGCAGCAGGGGTATGCCTTCAGAGGAGGCATCCTCGAAATCATGAACGAGGGCTACGGTTTCTTGCGCCAGAGCAGCCTGCGTCTCGACCCCAGCGATATCTATGTGTCTCAGTCTCAGATCCGCCGCTTCTCCCTGCGTACCGGGGACATAGTCAGCGGGCAGGTGAGACTCCCAAAGGATGGCGAGAAGTATCACAGCCTTCTGCGGGTTGAGACCGTCAACAACATGGACCCCGAGGGGGCCAAGAACCGTCCCGTTTTCGAACGCCGGACGCCGATATTCCCCGACAAGCTGGTCAACCTGGAGACAACACCCAACAATCTGTCCACGCGACTGATGAACCTCATATCACCCATCGGGCGCGGCCAGCGCGGACTCATTGTCTCGCCGCCGAAAGCAGGGAAGACCATCCTTCTGAAGCACATCGCCAAGGCCATTCTGACCAACTACGGTGACATCCACATCATGGTCTGTCTGATAGGGGAGCGCCCTGAGGAGGTAACTGACTGGAAGAAGTCGGTTGACGCGGAGGTTATTGCCTCGACCTTTGACGAGCCTGTTGAAGAGCATACCAGGGTAGCTGAGGTAGCTCTGGAGCGAGCCAAGAGGCTCGTGGAACTCGGTTCCGATGTGGTGATCCTCCTCGACAGCATCACCAGACTGACGCGAGCCTATAACCTGGAGATGCCGTCCAGCGGACGCACACTGTCGGGAGGCGTTGACCCGGCTGCCCTCTACTCACCGAAGCGCTTCTTCGGCGCGGCCAGAAACACTGAGGAAGGCGGCAGCTTGACGGTGATAGCCA
>CAZBET010000055.1:1203-8368 GCA_964490995.1 uncultured Dehalococcoidia bacterium | reverse complement strand
ACGCTGAGATGCTGTCGAGGTACCCGGCGCACAGCCTCCCGTGCAGAGCTGCCTGCTTGGAGACCGGCTCCAGTTGCCCGTAGGGGCCCGTGACTTCCATCCCGGCGCTGGCGAGCTTGTGGCTCAGCTCGGTGCTGAACAGCTTCAACAAGGACGCCTCGATGTTGGGTACGAGCCCCCGGTCGAGCATCGAGGCCGTTTGCCAGAAAAGCACATACGCCACATCGATCTGAATCGCGATCTCCGCCAGTCTGTCCTGCAGCAGAGGGTCACTGCCCGAAGACCTGCCGTTGTCGCGCGTCTCACGGGCCCACTGCACAAGCTCCTCGAAGGTGCGCTTGAAGCCCCCTATGGGGACCACGAGCCTCTCGAGATCGAGCGCCACCATCAGGTAGCGCCAGCCCCTGTTCATCTCGCCGACAACGTTCTTCTTGGGCACTCTGACATTGTCGAAGAACGCCTCGTTGAATGAATGACGGCCGCAGATGTTCGTCAACGGTCGAATGGTGATGCCCGGCGACCTGTTGTCCACTATGACCAGCGAAATCCCCTTGTGCGGAGGGGCAGAGGGATCCGTCCTGACCGCCATCCAGGCATAGTCGGAGACGTGCGCCCCGCTGCTCCAGGTCTTCTGCCCGTTGACGACGAAACAGTCTCCGTCCTCGGCGGCACGGGCCTGCATTGACGAGAGGTCCGAGCCGGCATTGGGCTCGCTGTAGGCCAGCCAGAACCTTACCTCCGCTTTCGCTATCCGGGGCAGCCACTCCTTCTTCATCTCCTCGCTGCCGAAGCGCAGGATAGTGGGGCCGGAGATCAGCGTGGCCACACCCGGGCCGGGGGCCCTGTGGTAGCTCATGCGTTCATAGAAGATCGCCTGCTCGATATGGGAGCGTCCTGCTCCGCCGTATTCCCTGGGCCACGATATTGTGAGCCAGCCTTTCTCTGCAAGCCGTCGCCTGAATCGTTCGATGGGCGGGCTCATCTCCTCGAACTCAGGGGTGGTGCCATACCCACCGGGCCACTGAACACTCTCGTCCGCCCAGCTTGCGGGCAACTCCTTCTCTATGAAGTCCTCGACCTCGCTTCGGAACGCCTCTTCCCGCTGGCTGAATCGAAAATCCATACTCCCACTCGCACTCGGCTGGCCCGGTCATACTACACAAGGCCTAGTGCTGACGAGGCAGGCCCAGGCCTCTCATCGCGACGATGTTGCGCTGTATCTCGTTGGTGCCGCCGCCGACTCCTATGGAGATGCAGCTCAGGTAGGTCCGCATTATCCTACCCTTCAGTACAGCCCATTTTGAGTCCATGTCCAATTCCCCGTAGTGCCCCAGTACGCGCGTCCCGACGTTCGCAATCCGCCTGAGCAGTTCGCTGCAGAGCAGCAGCGACATGGAGGACTCATAGCTGGGATGGAGCTCCCTGCTATATATCCAGGCGATGCGGTAGCACATCATTCGAAGGACCTCGTTCTGCACCGCCAGTTCGGCCAGCTCGTCTATGATCAGCGGGTCGTCTCCGACGGGGTCTCCCTTGCGCTTCGCCTCTTTCACGTATTCCACCAGGTCCCGGATCAGGCACTCGTTTGACGCCGCGGTGCCGACCAGGGACCGCTCGAAGTCCAGGGCCATAGCCAGTTGGTACCAGCCGTTGTTCCTCTCACCGATCAGGCTGTCCTTGGGGATACGCACATCGTCCAGGAAGACCTCGTTGAAGGAATGGCGGTTCAGGATGTTGATAAGGGGACGGACGGTGATTCCGGGCGTCTTCATGTCGACAACGAACATGCTGATGCCCTTGTGCTTGGGGGCGTCCGGGTCTGTCCTTGCCCCGAGCCAGCAGTAGTTGGCGTAGTGGGCGAAGCTGCACCACGTCTTCTGGCCGTTGATAACCCAGCCGTCGCGGTCCTCCACCGCGCGGGTCTGAATAGAAGCTAGGTCCGAGCCCGAGTTGGGCTCGCTGTATCCCAGGCAGAAGCACGATTGCCCGGTCGCCACCTCAGTCAGGTACTTCTTCTTCTGCTGCTCGCTCCCGAACAGCATGATGGCCCCGCCCACCCAGTTCACCGAGATCTCGTGCTCAATGCCCACCGGCGCCCTGGCGCTGGCCATCTCCTCCGCAAGGATCAGCCGCTTCAGGTGGCTCATGTCCGAGCCGCCGTACTCTTTGGGATAGGCCGCCGCGAGCCAGCCCTTCTGGCCCAGCTTCCGCTGGAAGTCGCGCAGAAGGGCCCAGGACTCCGGGGTCTCCTCCCAGAGGCCCGCGTCAATCTCAATCCACCTGGGGTTGATCTCCTTCTTGAGGAACTGCTTGACCTCCTCCCGGAACGCCTCCTCCTCTTCGGTGAATCTGAAGTCCATGTCTAGCCTCCGTGTCAGGAATCAAGCCCGTGCCCGCTGCCTATCCACTCCGCCCCCTCACCTTGACCAGCCTCGCCAGCCCGCCGATCGAGTCTGTGGCCAGCTCGCGCACGGACCGTTTGCGCACGCGCGGGAGTTCATCCAACAGGACAGCGTGAAGAGGACGCAGACAACAATAGTCCACGCACCGGTCTCGGTCCGCGAAGCCGACAAGCTAGCCGCGCTTCCGTTTCTGACGGCCGCCGGCTACGAATGCTACCCTTCAAACCAGCCCGAACACCCCAGGGGCGTTCTAGAACTTGACCTTGCTCATGCCCTTGAGGCCAAGCATCTGCCTTGCGTCATCGGGTGTGGCAATTTCCCTCTCGAAGAGATCGGCGACCTTGCGGATCTTCTCGACCAATTCGGCATTGCCTTTTGCCAGCACCTTATACTTGACGAATATGTTGTCTTCCAGGCCAACTCTCACATGGCCGCCCAGGGTCATCGCTACAGCCCCCAGGTAGAACTCTGCAGGATAGCCGATGCCGATGACGGACCATGTGTAGTTGTCCGCGCCGAGCCATCTATGCGTTTCCGTCTGAAGGTGCAAGAGTTCGTACGGTGTGGAGTATGAACCGCCCAGAACGCCAAGGACGTATTGTATGTGGACTGGCAAGTCCAGTTGGCCTGCTCTGACCAGGAAGCCGGCGTTGTACAGTCCATTCGTACCGTAGATTTCAACCTCCGGCTTGACGTTGTGCTTCTTCATGGTCGTGGCGAAGACTTCCAGATCGGCGAAGGTGTTCTTGAAGACGAAGTCCTTGGACAACTTGATCATGAGCTCTTCCCAGGGATACTTGTATTCCTTGATCTTCTCCGCGAGGGGGAAGACGCTGAAGTTCATGCTCTCAATGTCGAGGGAGCACATTTCGGGTTCGAACTCGGGCACGACCGCGATGCGCTGCTCCGCTGTCATGCCCATCCCGCCGCCGGTTGTGGTGCAGACCACTACGTTGCACTTCTCCTTAATCTTCGTGAGTGTCTCTCTCCACACTTTCAAATCGGCCGTAGGAAAACCCTGGTCCGGGTCCCTCACGTGTACGTGGACTACCGCCGCCCCTGCCTTGCAGGCCCTGTAGGCCTCATCAGCTATCTGATCGGGAGTTATGGGTAGATAGGGCGTCTGGGTTGGACCTACCGCAGATCCGGTCAGAGCGCAGGTGATTATCAGTTTGGGCATTCTGGCCATCTTGTCGTCCCTCCTTCATATCGGCTCGAATTGCTTTGCCCCGCTTCTTCTCGTTGTCAGTGTCCGCGTGGGCGTGACCTCCACACTTAGCGAGCGGGTCTGAAACACTTGATGTCCGGCAGCTCCCCCTTTGTCTCCTCCCGCCATTGCACCTCGACCTTGAGCCCTTCGGTCAGGTCCCGGGGTTTGACCCCTTCAAGCGGCATGAAGATCGTTGAGTCCGCCTTGTCCAGCTTGATGGCCCCGATTGTCTGCGGTTTCTTCAGATCCAGGAAGTTCCCCTGACCATCCAGTTTCACGTGCGCAGTTGTATAGCTCACCAGAGTGCCTTTTCCAGAGAGGGTCACGAGGTTCCTCTCTTCTATCCTGGAACAGCACTTGCCGCATCTGGACCTTGGGGGCACGTAGACATACCCACACCCGGGACACTTTGCCGCGAGGATTCTTCTCTTGGCGAGTTCTTTGATGAACTTCTCCATCAGGAAGCCTGTTGCCCAGTTGAAGTTGGCCACAAACGGCAGGGGCTGTACCTCAACGATTCCCGATTTGCCTCTCATCGTTCGTATCCCTCCCCAAGTAGTTGACGATAGTGTCCGCTATTCATCAAAGAGGCTCCACGCCCTCGAAGTCGCTGAGTGCACCTTGCGGCTTTTTCGGCCAGACAACCTTGACCCTCATCCCTATGTGGACGGTCTTCGGGTCCGCGTTCAGCAGTATTGTATCCGTATTCGAGTCTGACCCATCGAACTTAACGAACACCGGTATGACCACCTCGCCATCCTTTATCAGGCCTGTTTCCACAGGGTCCATTCCAATGACCTTCAGCTTCCCTTTGAATATGGGGGGACTGACTACGAAGCAGGTGATGGTCCCCCTGTCGCTGACGGTCTTTCGCCCGTCCATTATGCGATGACATCTTCCGCACAAGTTCCTGGGCGGCACAATTACTTTGGCGCAACCCGGGCAGAATGAGCCGATCAGCGTCTTCCGCTTGAGGCCCTTAGCATATTCTTCGAGGAGCCTGGAACCCTTGTAGTGATAGGCGCTGAGAATCCATGACCCGTCCACGCCGATTGTCTGCGGCCGTTCATCCTTTATATATGCCATTCTCCTTACCTCCGGGGGGAATCCCCTAGAACCGTCACGGTGGTGAAATTGGTCACACCGCCCCAACCGTGGGCGACGGCGTTATGCACCTTCTTCGGGACCTGGTGCTCCTCCGCCTTGCCCATTATCTGGAGGGCGCACTCCAGAATACGCTGCATGGCGGAGGACCCGATGGCGTTGGTCGCGTTGACGCCGCCCGACGGGTCCAGCGGCAACCTCCCGTTGATATCGGTCTCGCCCTTCTCAAGGGCTTTCCAGGCCGTGCCCTCATCGAACAGGCCCAATCTCTCGGAGAATATCAGCTCCTGGCTGGGGAAGGGCTGATATATCTCCGCCATGTCGATCTCTTTCTGAGGATTCCTTATCCCCGCCATCCTGTAGGCCTTCACGGCCGACATCCAGGCTCCCCTCTGTTCCGAGGGATCGGTTACTCCGACGCCGCCGAAGTTCTCACTCTGGAGTTGGTTCTCCTCGTCCGTGTACGAAGCCAGTCCCTTGAACCAGGCCGGCTGCTTGGCCTTCTTCCGGGCCAGGGTCTCTTCAGCCACGACAATTGCCGAGGCGCCGTCGCTTGCGGGGCAGACGTGGCCATACCTGAACGGGTACGTGATTATCTCGGTCTTCGCAATATCCTCCGGAGTGCACCCCGGCCATTGAAGATGTGCATATTTGTTCCTGGCGGCGTTCCGCCTTGCCTTCGCCGCCACCATGTCGAAGTGCTCGATTCTGCACCCCGACCGGTGCATGTAGAATGTCGCCTGATAGACCGCAACGCCGGCAGCCGCTCCCACCACCGACGTGGCGACTAGGTTCTTGAGGCTCAGCCCGTACCGGCTGGCGTGGAAGAAATTGCCCAGTCCCACGTGCAGCAGGCCGGTCGTGGCACCGGCCTCTTTGCTGTCCGAATGCTTCTCCCAGGCGACGGCCACCACCAGGTCGTGAAGCCCCGAGGCGACGGTGTAGTAGCCGCCCTGTCCCACCGAGCCTCCGGTCGTCCCGCCTGTGGCGATCCTGATGACGGGTTTGCCCGCTGCGCCAATCCAGTCGCCGAGCCATTGCTCCGGCTGGGCGATACCGCCGAACCCGGGCATGTTTCCGACCACGAAGCCGTCCACGTCGCGCAGGCTGACGTGGGCGTCCTCCAGCGCGTTGAAGACCGCCTCCGATACCAATTCAGCAACGTTGACATCTCTTCGCCGGCTCGAGTGTTTGGTTTGGCCACAGCCAATTATTGCCACATTTCTCTTCATGATCAGTTGCCTCCCAAGATGAAAACTGTATGCTTCTGGGCGCACATCCCGAATTGTCCGTGGGCAAGAGCCCTGCGGACACCAGGCACCTGGCATTTGCCTGCTTCACCCCTTATCTGCTTTGCCGCTTCCACCACCCTTATCAACCCGGTAGCACAGATAGGGTCAGCACCCAGCGCCCCGCCACTCGGATTCACGGGCATCTTACCGTCTCTGCGAGTTGTGCCCTTCTCAATCAGGCTCTTCCCTTGACCCTCCTGGCACAAGCCCAGAGCCTCGTAGATCATCAATTCCTCATGAGCGAATTTCTCGGAAACCTCGGCAACATCGAGCTCAGATGCCGGCTTCTTCACGCCCGCCATCTTGTAGGCTGTTTTGGCGGCCGCCTGGAGGGAATCGAGCTTCGCGAGATCCCTGTCCCTGAGATAGGGGCCCTGGCAGGTGCCGACTCCTTCTATCCATACGGGCTTGTCCGTTATCTTCCTGGCCTTCTCTTCGGAGGCGATTATCACAGCGCAGGCGCCGTCGCTAACGGGGGACATCGTAAGCTCCCTGATGGGATCGTAGAAGGCCTTGGATTTCATCACATCCTTGACAGTCACGTCCGGCATCTTCCTGTGGGCCCAGGGGTTCCTGGCGGCATTGGCAAGGTTCTTGACGGCCACCATCGCCAGTTGCTCTTCCGACACGCGGTACCTGTTCATGTACAGCCTCGCCTGAAGAGCGGCGGAGGCAACATCGTTGAGGACGTCTATCTGGCGGTCAAACAGCGGGTCGAGGGTGTAGTTGCTCACCTGATGAACGTTCATGGTCGAGCTTTGCGTATGCGCTTCCACCAGGGCCACGTCATGAGTGCCCGCAAGGATTCTCATCAAGGCATAGTAGAGCGCAAAAGTCCCGTCTTCCTCCACCTTCGACTCATCCTTCATGAAAGCCCCGACAGCCATGCTGAGAAAGACGCTCGAAATCGTCCTTCCGTCCAGAAAATCCGTGGAGGCCGTGATTACTGTATCCAGCTCCTCTCTCAAGATGCCGGCATGGCGTAGAGCCTCTTTGCAGACTTCAAAGACCATGTCCTCTCTGGTCTTCTGCACGTTCTCCTGATGATGAGATTGGGCATATCCGACTATTGCCACTCTTCTGAGCATTCTTCCCTCCTCAGAGTCCAGGACATCCGCACGTCTATTTCCAAGGTCGCTGATTGCCTGGCCCCGTCA
>CAZBET010000055.1:0-1103 GCA_964490995.1 uncultured Dehalococcoidia bacterium | reverse complement strand
AGCACCGTCACGTCGGACCAGAAGCAGCCGCCGAAGCCGGTGGCGACCGCCACCTTCGCGCCCGGCACCTGTTTCTTCTCCGCCTTGCCCATCACCTGAAGGGCAGCCTCGCCTATGCGCAGCAGGCCGGTCGCTCCTATCGGGTTCGTCGCCAGCACGCCCCCGGAAGGGTTGATGGGCAGCTTACCGCCCATGTTTGTTTCCCCGCTTCTGATGAGCCTAGGCCCCCCGCCCTCCTCGCAGAGGCCGAGCGCCTCCATCCAGGTCACGCCGGCTGTGGAGGCCGGTATGTACAGCTCGGCCACGTCAAGCTGCTTGAACGGCTCGGTGATGCCCGCCGTCTTGTAGGCCTGACCTGCGGCAATCTCCAGTGAGGGCAGGCTTGCGAGACCGATCCCGTCGGCCAGATGCACCAGGATATGGCAATCGCCCACGCCCAGTATCCACGCGGGCCTGTCCACGGTCTTCCTGGCCCTGTCCTCCGCGGCAAATATCACCGCGCAGGCGCCATCGCTTCTTGGACACATGTCGAGTAGCTTCATGGGGTAGGAGATGTAGGCGGACTTCATGACGTCTTCCACCGTGATGGTCTGGCGCAGGTGGGCGTAGGAGTTGTAGAGGGCCGCATTGTTGTGGTCGCGCACCGAGACCAGCGCCGCGTCCTCCTCAGTGGCCCCGTACTTGTTCATGTAGGCGGTGTACTGCGCGGCGAGAGGCCCGATCGCGCCGGCGCAGAACTCCCTCTCCGTGATAGGGTCAAAACAGGTAGATATGGCCGCCGTCGTATCGGACTCGGAGTTCTGCTCCCAGCCGATGACCAGCACTGTGTCGAACAGCCCCGACACGGCGTGATAGAACCCGGCGTGCCCTATGGCGCTGCCCGTGGTGCCGCCGGTCGTCACCTTCATGATGGGCTTCATGTAGCCGCCGGAGCCGTCCACGCTCCACATGTCCACGTAGTTGATGGATTCGAAGTGGTCCATGTTGCCGACTACGATGGCATCGATGTCCGCCATGGTCAGCTCAGCGCTCTCCAAAGCCCTCTTCACCGTGATGCTGATCAGCTCCTGGCCGTTGCAGTCGGTGTTCTTGGACCTGTGGTG
>CAZBET010000054.1:0-8434 GCA_964490995.1 uncultured Dehalococcoidia bacterium | reverse complement strand
AGGGGCGTTCAATCGAACGCCCCTACTCTTTTGTCATGGATCGCGTTCGACTGCATGTTGTGTCTGGCTTCACTGGGACGAATGGGAAGTGGTGGGTTGCGTCTCACTTTGCCCGGCCGACGTGTGACCAGGTTCAGGGGGGCGCGAGAGTGTTTGTTGGAACCAGGGGAATGTGGACAAAGAAGGCGTAGTGCAGCAGCACTGCAACGGGGGTGACAATGGCTGCGGCAATGAGCACTCCCAGCGCTATCGCGAAGAAGGCCCGCCAGAAGTTCATGCCGAGGAGGAAGGCGACGATCGAGCCTGTCCAGGCGCCGGTTACCGGTAGAGGTATGCCCACGAAAAGCGCCAGTCCCCAGAACTCGGCCCTATCCAAGTTCCTGCCGCGCCGCCTTGAGCGCTCGAAGATCCACTTGAGGATGCTGTCGAAGAGCTTGACTCTGCTCGCCAGCCTGGAGATGGGTCCCAAGAGAAGGAGCAGGATTGGAATGGGCAGGATGTTGCCGGCGATCGACACGCCGAGGACAAGCGGCCAGGAGAGTTGAAGCTTCCACAGGCCATACGGTATGGCTCCCCGTAGCTCTGCTATTGGGGACGCAGCAAAGAAGAAGACCTGAAGGAACTCGGAAAGACTCATCGCACTCTTTGGTGGAAGCTAGCTTGCGCCAGTGTAGCAGGGCTGCTACCTGCCGTCAAGGTGACTGCCCCAGCCGTGGGCGTGCGCCAATGCCCGGCGGTGAACCGCTATGCTATAATAGCTCGGCGGGCTTAGAGGCATGCTTCTTCGCAATCTGGAATTGCTGATACACGACCCCGCCATTTTCTTTTATCTGGTGGGCGTTGTGACTGTGGCCCTGCTGACGGCGATCACAGTCCATGAGTTCGGGCATGCGTTCGTGGCGGACCGGCTCGGGGACCCGACGCCGAGGAGGTTGGGGAGGGTCTCGCTGAACCCCTTGAGGCATCTTGACCCTCTGGGGACGCTGATGATTTTCCTGGTCGGCTTCGGCTGGGGGAAACCGGTGCCTGTAAGTTACGAGTTCCTCGGCAGAGACCCCAGGAGAGCGATGGCCCTGGTGGCATCGGCCGGCGCATTGTTCAACCTCACCCTGGCAGCGGCTTTCGGGGCTCTCATCAGAGGTGGGGTAGTGGCGTGGCACCCCTCGGGCTACGCGGGGATGGAAGGCTGGTCTCTGAGCTCAGTTGCCGCAGATGTGGTCGGCTACATCATTCTGCTCAACATAATCCTGGCGGTGTTCAACCTGATACCGGTGGCCCCGCTGGATGGGTTCAAGGTGGTGGTCGGCGTGCTGCCATCGCGTCAGGCCTATGCCATGGCTCGACTGGAACGCTACGGGCCGGTGATTCTGCTGGCAATTGTGTTCCTCGGCTACTTCACGGGGTATCTTTGGTCTGTTCTGATGTGGCCGGTGAACGGATTCGTGCAGCTCTTTGTGGGTCAGGCATACTAGGTGCGCGGAGCATGAGTTGGAGAGGATTGCCATAATAGGCCTCGGGCTGATTGGGGGGTCGCTGGGGCTGGCGTTGAAGAAAGCGGCGGCCTCCGACTTGGAGGTCGTGGGCTTCAGCCAGAGTGCACAGACACGTGCTGCCGCCGAGGAGCGCGGGGCCATCGACTGTGTTGCCTCTCACCTCGTGGGTGCCGTGAGAGCTGCTGACGTGGTCGTCATAGCTACGCCTGTCATGACGGTGAGGTCGGTGCTGGAACGCATAGCCAGCCATGTACCGCGCGGGTGTGTGGTTACTGACACCGGCAGCACCAAGAGGAAGGTGATGGGGTGGGCGGGTAAGTACCTGCCATCCGGAGTGAGCTTCGTTGGTGGCCACCCCATGGCAGGCAAGGAGACGTCCGGCATCGGCGAGGCGGACCCCGGTCTGTTCAAGGGCTGCGTGTACTGCCTAACCCCGGGGCCCACCTCGACCCCCGAGGCTGTCCAGCGGCTCGAAAGGCTTGTGACGGCGATCGGGGCCAGGCCTTTCCTCATTGATGCGGCGCTGCACGATGAACTGGTGGCGGGTGTCAGCCATCTGCCAATGCTGCTCTCCGCGGCATTCGTTTCCGCAACGGCGGGGAGCCCTTCTTGGTCAGAGATGGCGAAGCTCGCCGCCGGAGGCTATCGCGACATGTCGCGTCTGGCGTCAGGGAACCTGGAAATGAACCGGGACATATGCGTTACCAACCGGGAGGCAATCATCCGCTGGATAGACTGCTACATCGACGAGCTCACGAGCTATCGCCGCCTGCTGGAAGGCGATGGTGAGGGGCTTGCAGATGCCCTCGCCCGGGCCCGCGAGGCCAGGCAGAGGTGGCTGGAGGGAATCCGGTGAAGCAGAGGGTGAACCCTGCGCGCACACTGGCCGGCGAGGTGCGGCTCCCGGGAGACAAGTCGATTTCGCACCGCGCTTTCATCCTGAACGGCATAGCTCAGGGGGACGCCAGCATCAGGAACTACTCCCGGTCCGGGGACTGTCTCGCCACGGTCTCCTGCCTGCGGGCCCTGGGGGTTCGGATAGAGCCCGTGGACGATGAGACGCTCCTTGTGCGGGGTGTGGGGCGGGAAGGCTTGACGGAGGCCGGCGATGTGCTCAACGCCGAGAACAGCGGCACCACTATGCGCCTTCTGGCGGGTGTGCTCGCGGCTCAGCCGTTCCTGTCGGTTATCACTGGCGATGAGTCGCTGCGCTTGCGCCCTATGAGGCGCGTCATCGAGCCGCTCCGCTTGATGGGCGCAAGGGTTTGGGGCCGGGACGGCGATTCTCGGGCTCCGCTGGTGATCAGGGGGGGACGTCTCTACGGCGTCCGCTATCGTCTGCCTGTTGCCAGCGCCCAGGTCAAGTCTGCTGTTCTGCTCGCTGGGCTCTTTGCACAGGGGAATACCATGGTGATCGAGCCAGTGCCCAGTCGCGACCACACCGAGAAGATGCTCGGGGCAATGGGCGCCAGGGTTTCTGTGACGGACAATGTGATAACCCTCGGAGCGGGCGACCTGAGGCCGGTTGATTTCACCGTGCCAGGGGACACCAGCGCCGCTGCTTTCTGGTTGGTTGCGGGCACCATCCATCCTCAGGCGCGCATCGTGTTGCGTAACACGGGCATCAATCGAACCAGGACGGGCATCATAGACGTGCTGCGTTCGATGGGCGCCGCCGTGACCGTGCGGAACGAGCGTGCGGTGAACGGTGAACCCGTCGCTGACCTGGAGGTGGAGTCCAGCTCTCTGCGCGGGATCGAGATAGGGGGCAGTCTCATCCCGAGGGTTATCGACGAGATCCCGGTAATGGCCCTGGCGGCTTGTGTTGCCCGGGGCAACACGGTGATAAGGGATGCAGAGGAGCTTCGATTCAAGGAGTCAGACAGGATCAGCCTGACCGTGAGGGAACTCAGCAGCATGGGCGCTGAGATTCAGGAGCTCCCGGGCGGCATGGTGATCAAAGGGGGCAAGAAGCTGCGAGGCTGTGCCTGCGACAGCCACGGCGATCATCGCCTGGCCATGATGCTGGGTGTGGCGGGTCTTGTTGCAGAAGGCCAGTCACAAATTGACAACTGCGAAGCAGCCAACATATCATATCCTACGTTCTGGCAGGACCTCGAGCGCCTCAGCGCAGGCTGCTAGGCATTTGGGCTGCAATGACAGGTGAAGGGGGAGCGGTGAGCACTGAACTGGTTCATGTCGGTTTCAGCAACATCGTTGCGATCAACAAGGTTGTTGCGATTGTGTCGCCGGGATCGGCTCCCATCAGGCGCATGCTACAGGCCAGCAAGAGCAAGGGGCTCCTGATAGACCTGACGAGCGGCAGGAAGACCAAGGCGGCCCTCATTATGGACAGCGGCCACATCATAGCGACTGCCCTTGCCCCGGAGACTATTGCTGGCAGGCTGGCGGCGAGCCGGGCGGTCCAAGCCAAAGCAGAGTAAACACAAGATGAAAGCTGAAGAGCCGGGCCGCAAGGCAAACCCTCTGCTCTTCGTCCTCTCGGGCCCTTCGGGAGTCGGCAAGGACGTGGTGCTCGACGGGCTCAGGAAGCAGGGGGGGACACTGCATTTTGCTGTAACAGCAACCACCCGGCGTAAGCGCCGCGGAGAGACCGACGGCAGGGACTATCACTTCGTGTCGCGGTACGACTTTGAGGAGATGATGGCGAAGGATGAGCTTCTGGAATGGGCGAACGTGTATGGGAATCTGTATGGTGTGCCCAAACGTGAGGTTCAGGATGCATGGGCGAGGGGATTGGATGTTGTGGTGAAGGTCGATGTGCAGGGGGCGGCGACCATCAAGAGGGCTGTGCCGAAGGCGGTGTTCATCTTCGTAGCCCCCCCGTCAATGGCAGAACTCGAAGAGCGGCTGCGACAACGCAAGACGGAGTCTCTTGATGCACTGGCGGTCAGGTTGAAAGCTGCGAAGGAAGAGATGAAGAAGGTGACGCTGTTCGACTACGTTGTAGTTAACCGCGAAGGCCAGGTGGCGCTGGCTGTGTCAGAGATCGAAGCTATCATCGCTGCCGAGAGACTCCGGGTGAAGGCAAGAAGGATTGGACTCTAGGAAGGGTCGGCGACCCAGGCGACTGCGAGAGCTTGGCCGTCGCAAACCCGGCGACATAATCCTCCGCACGCCGCGCGTTGCGGCGCAGCACCTGCGAAGAGTTCTGACTGTTCCAGCCCTCTTCAGCGTCGGCTACGGTGACGTTGGCTCTTCCATCTACTATGCGCTGGGAATCGTTGCGCTGGTGGCGGTTGGGGCCACGCCGATCGCTCTCTTCGCGGCAGGCCTCATCTTTGTATGCAATGCGCTCAGCTATGCCGAAGGCGGCGCGATGCTGCCGGAAGCAGGGGGCTCATCAAGTTGGGCCCGGCACGGGTTCAACAGGACGGTGGGATTCCTGGCCGGCTGGGCGCTGCTACTGAGCTACATCGTCACAATATCGCTTTCGGCCTTCACGATTCCGCCCTATTTGGGCTACTTCTGGGAGCCTCTGAAGACCGACCCCTGGCTCGGCACAATTGTCTCGATGGGGATTGTGGTGTTTCTTATGTTCATCAACATCATAGGGGTGAGAGAGAGCTCATGGGTGAACATCTCAGCCGCTGTGCTTGATGTGGCGACACAGGCCTCCCTTGTACTCATAGGCGTGGTGCTGATTCTCAGCCCGAACGCTGTTCAGTTCACTATCGCGAATCTCAAGCAGAACATGTTCGGCGCTGGCAACTGGCCATCGGCAAGCAATCTGATCTTTGGCATTGCCCTGGCGGCGCTAGCCTACACCGGGGTCGAGACGATCTCTCAGATGGCTGAGGAAACGCGCCGGCCTCAGATACGAGTGCCCAAAGCGCTGATGATAATGATCGTGGTGGTTATGGTCATGTTCTCCGGCATCTCTGTCGTTGCCCTGTCTGCCATGCCGGCACAGACGCTGGCCACACAGTGGGCTCGCGACCCGGTGGCAGGGATCGCGCAGTCATTCCCTTCTGCCTGGCTGAGGGATATCTTCAGACCGCTTGTGGGCATATTGGCAGCTACTATTCTGCTGATCGCGAGCAACGCTGGACTGATGGGCAGTTCGCGGCTCATCTTCGCGCTGGGGGCTAACAAGCAGTTGCCGTCTGTGTTCAACAAGGTGCATAGGCGTTTCAAGACACCCTATGTGACCATCATTGCGTTCGGGGCACTGGCCCTGCTCATTCTGAGCCAGGGGCTGTTCAACAGGAACGTGATTGGCTTTTTCCGCGACCTGGGCGGCCTGTACGTTTTTGGCTCACTCCTGACATTTGCCTTCGCGCACGCCTCTATCCTGGCCCTGAGAGTGAGGAACCCGGAGCTGCCGCGACCGTTCAAGCTTCGGGCCAACATCAAGGTTCGGGGGCGGGAGCTGCCGATAACCGCTGTCCTGGGACTCCTGGCCACCTCGGCGATTTGGGTGGTGATAATGGTCATCCAGCCGTACAGCCGATGGGTTGGGCTTGCCTGGATGCTCTTCGGTTTGGTTGTCGCCCTTGTCTACAGCAGGCGGAGGCGTGCTGAAGAGGCTCAGGCGGAGAGCAAAACAGAACAGGCGGCGTGACTCCGCAGTCTCCGGAACGCACGGAGACCCGCGGTCGGTGTTGTTTCTGCACGGAAGTGGCGGGAGACTTGAGGCGACCTGTGGACGCACGGCCAGCCGCTCTGTTTGCTGGAAACGGTACTGCGGTGGGGGAGCCTACGGCGGCGACCTGCGTCTTCGGCTCTTCTGGGCCACCTTGAGGCGCGTCAATGAGCGCAGCATCGCTGCCTGTACACGGGCGTGGTCTGCCTGGTCGGGCGGGAGGCCTATCCTCTGCTCAGCGCGCTGCCTCGCGGCCTCGGCGCGTGCCGTGTCGATCTCCTCAGCCCGCTCCGCTGCGTCGGCGAGGACGGTAACCCTGTTGCCCAGGACTTCGAGGAAGCCGCCGCTCACGAACATGGACTGTTCCTGGCCGTCTTTGCGCACCAGAAGCTCGCCGGGCTGAATCATGGTCATCAGCGGCGCATGCTGAGGAAGGACGGCGAACTGGCCGTCGACGCCAGGTGCGACCACCACGTCGACGTCGTCTGAATAGACCACGCGCTCGGCGGTTACAATCTCCAGTGCTAGCTTAGCCATCGTCCTTCAGAGGCCGTTGGGGCCTGCTCTTCAACCACCGGTGTTGTCCCACCGCCGGCTCCGGGGCGCAGCATGCTGCGCCCCTACATCGCGCCTCGATGCGCCGCATTACCTGCGTCCGGAGGGCTGTGGGCGTGCCCGTGCCGCCCAGCACGCTATAGTCTCTTCGCTTTCTCTACTGCCTCGTCTATTGTGCCTACCATGAAGAAGGCCTGCTCGGGCAGGGTGTCGTGCTTGCCTTCCAGAATCTCCTTGAAGCCGCGCACCGTTTCCTTCACCGGCACGTACTTGCCCGGCATGCCGGTGAACGCCTCGGCCACAAACATCGGCTGTGACAGGAAGCGCTGGATCCTGCGGGCGCGGGCAACGGTGAGCTTGTCCTCGTCGCTCAGTTCCTCGATCCCCAGTATGGCGATGATATCCTGGAGGTCCTTGTAGCGCTGCAGCACCCGCTGTATGCCCCGCGCCACCTTGTAGTGCTCCTCACCGACAATGAGCGGGTCGAGGATGCGCGAGGTGGATGTCAGAGGGTCGACGGCGGGATAGATGCCCTGCTCAGAGATGGAGCGATCAAGGGCGACGACGGCGTCCAGGTGCCCGAAGGTCGTGACGATGCCGGGATCGGTGTAGTCATCGGCGGGTACGTAGATGGCCTGGAAGGAAGTGATGGAGCCCTTCTTTGTTGAGGTGATTCTCTCCTCGAGTTCGCCCATCTCTGTAGCCAGCGTTGGCTGATAGCCGACCGCGGAGGGCATCCGGCCCAGAAGCGCCGAGACCTCCATGCCGGCCAGGATGTAGCGGTAGATATTGTCGATGAACAGAAGGACGTCCCGGCCCTCAACGTCCCGGAAGTACTCTGCCATTGTCAAACCGGTGAGGCCGATGCGGAACCGCACACCGGGCGGCTCGTTCATCTGGCCGAAGACGAGCACGGTCTTGTCGATGACGCCCGAGGCCTTCATTTCATTCCAGAGGTCGTTGCCCTCTCGCGACCTCTCACCGACGCCGGCGAACACCGAGAAGCCGCCGTGCTCGGTGGCTATGTTGCGTATGAGCTCTTGAATGACAACGGTCTTGCCGACGCCGGCGCCGCCGTAGGCCCCGATCTTGCCACCCTTGGTGAAGGGGGTGATAAGGTCCATGACCTTCAGTCCCGTCTCCAGCATCTCGGTGCTGGTCTCCTGCTCCGTGAACGGAGGCGGAGGACGGTGGATGGGCCACCGCTCCTCGGCCTCGACTGTGCCAAGGTTGTCCAGAGGCTCCCCCAGGATGTCAAAGAGGCGGCCCAGCGTTGCCTTCCCGACGGGGACGGAAATGGCAGCTCCCGTGTCGATGGCGTCAGCACCGCGCTGTAGCCCATCGGTTGGCGAGAGAGCAAGGCAACGTGCCCAGTTGTTGCCGATGTGGTGCTGGACTTCAAGGACGAGCTTGCGGCCGTCCTGTCGTATCTCGATGGCGTTGTTGATCGCGGGCAGTTCATCCGGCGGGAACTCGACATCGACGACGGTCCCGATTACCTGAGCAACTCTGCCGTTTGCCATGGTAGCCTCCTCGTCATCCTCCGATGTCAGCCCTGCACAGCGCCGCCGGCGATATCGAGCAGCTCCTTGGTTATCAGTTCCTGCCGCGCTTTGTTGTGGATCAGGGTGAGCTCCTCGACCATCTCGTTGGCGTTGTCGGTAGCGTTGCGCATGGCAACCATCCTGGCCGACTGTTCGCTGGCGATGGACTCCAGAAGGGCATGGTAGACCTGCATCTCGACGTAGCGGGGAAGAAGGTGCTCCAGAACTGCGTGGGC
>CAZBET010000053.1:0-8456 GCA_964490995.1 uncultured Dehalococcoidia bacterium | reverse complement strand
ACCCTCGAGCAGGGCACGGTATGGGGCTGGCTTACGCCACATCGATACGCGGGGCTTGTCATCTGACACACATCGTACTGTGTGCGGAAAGAGGAGCATTTGTTGACCTGAAGATCGGATTGCATGGGCACTACGATCCGCATAGCAGTGAAGGCAAAGCGGAGATGACGATAGTCTCCGAGAATCTGGCGATGGTGGTGAACTCTGCCATTGTCTGCCGCTTTGTTCTTCTTTCTCTGAGCGTAGAGGATGTGCTCGATATGCTTAAGGTAACGACCGGTTATGACTATGACCTGAATGAGGTGATGGAGTGCGGCGAGAGGATATGGATGCTTAAGAGGGGACTGAACAACCTGATGGGCATCGGGGCAGCGGATGATCGATTGCCACGGCGAATCCTGACCCCCACCAAGGAGGGTGGTGCCGCAGGCTCCGTGCCTGATATTGAGCTTATGCTGAAAGAGTACTACAGGTTGCGACCTCTCGATGCCGACGGGAGGCCCACCCAAGACAAGCTCCGTAGTCTGGGTTTGTCAGACCTCGCCGCCAAGCTCGGAGGGGCAACGTTAGCCGAATCTTGCTGACCAGCGCATTGGGGGTCAGCTTTCAGGGAGACCGATGGACATCGAAATCCGGCAAGCCTGTCCGGACGACGCTTCCTTCTTGGGGTGGGTTATGCTGATGGCAGATCGGTCGCACCTTCAACGAGGGATTTGGGACAGACTAATCGGGAGATCGGAGAAAGAGTGCCTTGCCTTTCTTGGACGCCTGGCTGTTACCGATGAGCTTCACATGTGCCACTACAAAGGCTTCCTTGTCGCGGAGGTAAGTGGGCACCCTGTCGGTGCCGTCAGCGGTTACGATCCGGTAGCGCTGCCAGAGGTAACGGTGGGTCCCGCGATGGCTGTTGTCATGGAGAGAATGGGGCTCACTCCCGAAGATATGACCTCGGGGCAGAAAAGCCTTGCTGCATACCTCACATGCCATCCGGAACCATGTGAAGGTGCGTGGATCGTCGAGCACGTTGCCACTCGCCCGGGATTTCGCCGCCAGGGAATAATTCTCAGACTACTCGAGGAAATACTCAAAGCAGGCCGACAGAGGGGTTTTCGTCTTGCGCAGGTCAGCTTCGCAATTGGCAACACAGCAGCACAGCATGCTTACGAAAAAGCTGGCTTCAGATTCCTCGACGAGAAGCGGCATCACGATTTCGAGGCGGAAATGGGCTGCCCCGGCATTGCGCGGTTACTGCGCGACCTATAGCAGCTGCAGTATAGCCGACCGCGCGCCTAGGGCTCTATCATTGTCTTGGCCCCCCTCAGCCCTGCATGGCTTTTCGAAAGCCTCGTTGATCTGGGCCAGAGGCGTCCCGCAGGCTACCAGGGGCGCCACGTTGCCCTTCCGGTCTCTGATGAGGCTCAATGCGGTTGCGAATTCGCCCGGCGAAAAGGACGTTGACCCTATGCCGGACACCTTGATGGACAGCCTTTGCGGGGATTTCAGCAGGGCTGTGTGGTTGGAAGGAAGTCTGCCTAGACCGTATCCCAGGGGAAGAGAACGACTTCGCCGATGGACGCGGCATCGCAGAATAGCATGACAAGCCTGTCAACGCCCATGGCAATGCCGCCGCATTCTGGAAGGCTGGGCAGCGCGTCGAGGAATCGGTGTGGCATCGCCACGTTGTGTCTTCCCTGGCGCCTCAGGCTCTCGATCTCCAGCCTGAAACGGCGTTCCTGCTCGGTTGCGTCGGTGAGCTCGCTGTACGCATTGGCCACTTCGAGGCCGGCGATAAAGATTTCAGCCCGTTCAGCCACGGGCGGGTTCGATGGCCTGACGCGCGCCAGCGATGCCATCGCCGGTGGGTAGTCCAGCATGACTGTGGGGTGGTCGGCGGCGAAACTGGGTACGACCTTGTCGACCAGATCGACGTCGAACCGTTGCTCGTCCAGATCGCCGAAGGGGTCCCAGCCGGCCGAGCGCTGAAACGCATCCCGCACCGTTGATCTCGGCCACGGTGGCTCCAGGTGGATGTCTCTGCCCTGGTAGCGAATTGTGTTGCCCAGCCGCAGGCTCTGTGCCAGAGACAGGACCAGCCGTTCCGTGTCCTGAATGAGCTGCATATAGTCGGCGCCAACGCGATACCACTCCAGCATGGCGAACTCTGGGTTGTGCAGTTGGCCCCGCTCACCTCTGCGAAAGCAATGGCAAATCTGGAATATCTTCTCGTAGCCGGCGGCAAGGAGCCGCTTCATGTGCAACTCAGGGGAAGTCGAAAGGAACCATCCGTTGACTGAGAAGGGCTCGATGTAGCGCTCAGGGGCAACGGTTTGCACAAGGAGGGGTGTGTCCACCTCCAGGAAGCCTTGGTTTCGGAAGAAGGCGCGAATCTGGGCATGAATAAGCGCCCGGCGCTCGATATTGGCTCTGATTCGAAGCAGGCGCGACGATTCGGCCAGCGGCATTCTTCACCTTTTCCCGCTGACCCTTTCGACGTATGTGTTGGTGCGTGTGTCTACCTTGATAATGTCGCCTTCCTTGACAAAGGGGGGCACGCCGATGGACCCGCCCGTTTCGAGCTCGACCATTTTTGACTGCGCGGTAATCGTATCCGTCTTGGTGCTTATAGCACCTTTCACCACCTTCAGTTCGACGAACTTGGGTAGCATTATGTCAAGAGGCTTGCCTCCCATCATCAAGATAGTGACTGTGGTGCCCTCTTTGAGCAATTGGCTCTTCGTGCCAACGAGGTCTTTCGTCAGGCGATGCTGCTCGAAGGTGCCGGTATCCATGAACACGTAGTGGTCGCTCTCTTCGTAGAGGTACTGCATCTCGTGGCTTGTGACACTGATCTCTTCAACCTTGTCACCGGAATGATACGTGATGTCGCGGGTGCTGCTGTCGGATAAGCTGCGCAGTTTGAGGCGATAGATGCCGCGGCCTTTGCCGGGCTTCACGAAATTGACTTCTTCGACAACAAACGGGGTGCCGCTAATGAGTATCTTGGTGTTCTTCGTGACATCGGCGATTTCCACTGCTGGCGCGCTCCTTCCGCTCTAAGAATCCGTCCTTCTGAATCGCATGCTGTGCAACGTCATACTTATAATCGGCTGGAGGACAACTGTCAACATTCATTCTTGCGGAAACGAATCCATAGGGCGGGGGCTCAGTCCCCTGCCACGGGAAGCGGGTGGCAGAGGACCCGCGCCGTTCTTGGTTCTTCGTGGCGCTGCTGGCGAGCGGCATGGGTGATTCGGATGCAGCGCCACAGTTGTGCGGGCCCGTACACAGCGGCTTTCTCAACAGACGAAGTTCACCGTGGGTACATTGTGGCTGGCTCGAAGAAGCCTGCTTATCGCCTGCTTCTCCCCTTCATCTGTGACTGCCTCGATCTCAGACAGAGGTTCACCCTCCTTGCCGGTTTCGTACTTCCATCTCGTCACGTACCCCTTGACGTTGATGCTTGCCAGGTGCGCGGCGTAGCTGCGGTCACAGAAGGTGATTTCCGAAGCCTCGGCGCAGAGATAGAGCACCTTCCGCCCCTGGAAATCCAGGAGCCCTTCGGTGACCCTGTAGGCCCTACCTTCAAAGCCAATATCATCCTGCTGAGGCAGGTGAGAATAGACGTACTTCATTTCTCCATTCTGGCCACGACTTGTGCCAGTCTCCGTTCGAGTTCTTCCGGGCTCAGGCCCTGCACGGCGAGGACTTTGTGTCGGCTGGTATGGCCGCGGATGATATCCAGGTTGCTCTTCGGCACATCCAGCGTATCCGCTATCAGCGTCAGAAGCGCCTGGTTGGCCCGGCCAGCGCGGGGCGGCGCTGCAACCCTCACGAAGAGAACTCCATCCCTGAGTTCCACTAGCCCGCTGCTTCTGGCGCGGGGCTGCACATGAACCTCTAGTGTTCCCTTTCTCTGCACGACGCCTCCGGCGTGCCGGTCAACCGAATATGATACCGCAGATTGATACAAAGGAAGCGTTACGCTGGTCGGCCGGGCACTGGACGTACCCGGTAGTCTCGCCCTTTGTCTCTCCGAGGATCCTCAGCGTGAGGTATATGGGGGAGAGGCCGCAGATGCGTCGCCGGTCTCGCTCAGCCTTTACTATAGCGAACACACGGTCGGCATCCCCTTTGGTTACGGCGCTGATAAGTTCGCTGTCAGCAGCGGAGTGGTTGGCTTTCCGCGCCAGGTCGATGGGCTGGTAATCGCCGAAGGCCGGGCCAACGTGGGCTAGGTCGGCGGCAGCCACAATCAAGGTGCGCCGCCCCGCTGTCGCTTCCTTAACTGCGTCAACGAACTGAGCGACCTGCTTGTCCTCCCGGGGCAGTTGGTTCCCCTCGATGAACCGCTGGAAGGAGCCGCAGAGGACAGGCACCAGCTTACAGGCCTTGTCTCTCACCAAGTAGTGCAACCATACGGCAGCGATCTCGACCGAGTGCTCGGAGCGGTGGTAAAGCTCTTCAGCCAACGCCTCTTCCTCCCCCAGAGCGCTGGCCACCTTGTCGACGACATCCCTGGCCGTGGGCAGCACTCCCCATGGTGTGGAGTAGTTCTGCCGGGTCAGGGTGAACAGTCGGCGGCAGTCGAAGTGATTAGTGCCCAGTATTACGGCCACTTCCGCCGACCGGACTGCTGCTGCGGCCCGGCGCCACACCCCTGCATAGACAGGCGCTCCTCGCTGATAGTCGATGTGTGGGCTCACCAGCCCGCGAACCAGATCAGTTGTGGGCGATAGCTCCTCCGGTGGCGAGTTGAGCTCGAAGTACTCGTCGAAGGTGCGTTGCAGCCAGTCCGGATCGGCTGGATAGACGTTGCCGGCCAGGCAGGGAGGGCGTGAGGGGGGAGCCCGGAATCTTTCCACCGCGTCCCTATGGCCTTGGGCAGAACGCTCGTTTTCCAGCAGGAACGCTTGGTCAAGTTGAGCCAGCACCTTCTCGAGGTAGTCTGGGCCAATTCTGAGCCCCGTTCTCAACTCGAGAGCACACCTAAGGGTGGGAAGATCGCGCGTCCCGTCGCACAACTCAAGCAGGGGAACGATGCTATGGGGAAGAGCGACCGGCTGCTCGCTGATACCAAGAGGATCTTGGAGCACCACCACTGGGCGCCCTTGCCACTGTCCCGAACTAACCTGTATTCTTCTCAGTCTGGGCCGCACTGTGTCTGTCACGAGCCCTCACCGTAGTGAAGCCACATAGCTGTTCAAAGGCACTCCCAGTGAATTGGCCACTGGCTGGCACTTGGCCTTGAGAAGGTGGAGCACTTTCCCCTGGGCCGCTAACTCGGAAAGGGTCTCCCAATAGCCCATCCCCTTGGCCAGTACGATATCGGCTCGCTGAAATTCAACCTTGAACTCAGACGATGCCATGTCCATGTCGACGCCGGGGGTGTCCGTTCCCGTACTGATCACGCTGGGCAGTCCTATCTTGAGTCCGAACATCTCAAGGTCGGCGAGCGTCACGTCGTCCTGCACCGGCGACTTCTTGACCACGTATGTGACAGTGGCATCAGCTCCGAGCAGGTGCACCAGCGGCATGTCGAACGGAACCTCGCCCGCGTTGTCCGCAAGATAGAGAATGCCCTTTGCCGCTTTCAGCTTCTTCTGGAACGCGGGCACGTCATCTATGGCGAACCGAACCGAACCAGTCATCTCGTTCACGACCTCGTTCGGGTCGTTGAAGAAGTCAATGTTGTTGCCCCGGACGGCAAGAACGAGACAACTCCTGAGATCACCGGCGGGATGGTCACCCAGAGCGCGTTGGACGTCAGCCGCGATATCCAACTCGGCTTGCTTGATCCCGAAGTAAGGATCGTCGTTGCCGGTCAGGCTTCTGACCAGCCTGTGCAGGAGCGTGGCAACGGCGATGGAAGTCTTGTTTGTGGAGAACTCGCGGTCGAGCAGCTTCAGGCCTTTTCTTTTCACCGTGGCCCTCAGCCGGGGCTTGTCTGTAGCCAGGTCCGCGGCCTGATGCAGCAGCCGCGCCAGGCAGCCATAGCATTCTTCGGTGGCTTTCATCTGCTTTGATATTATACAGGATGGGTGGAACTTGAGGGAGCGTGTCGCTTTGAGAGGCTATCCATCCATCAGTACTATCCGTTCTCCGTCGAACACAGGAACGGCGTTGAAGGCGTCCAGTCGAGAGGCGAACTCGAGGTCAGCTGCGAACCCTAGGGATCGCAGGTACACGCCGTGCTCGCTCGATGTCAGGACTTCGAGAGTACGGCCCTTCACGCCAAGGGCGAAGCCGATGGCGACCGCAGCACTGTCGGTGATTCCGGGAGGCGTTCCAAGATCACGAAGCCTGTCGGCGACGCTGGACGCGATCAGCCCCGCGCAGAAGGTGTCCTCAGCCGATGGCCTGCCGTATCGTCCGGAACACAGAATGACAATCGCCTTCGGGCGGCTGGTTCGGGCTGCCTGCACCATCGCTGCGGACACGGCGGACAGATTCAGGAGGGCGGCGACGTGGACGGGCAGTCCCGACTCGGCGTAGGCTCTCCTGATTGCCCCTGTGCCGTTCGTGGTGTAGAAGAATATGACCTTCCCCGCAAGGGCGTTCGCACTGAGGTATTCCAGGGGGGAGTTGCCCAGATCGAAGCCGGCTATCCGCTGGCCCATCTCTTCGCCGCCCAGCAGGTAGCGGTCCCGGCCGGTCCGGGCTGCTTCGCTCTTAGCCTCTTCAACATCCAGACACGGGCGCACAGCGGCCGCCCCGCTGACCAGGGCTGTGATAATCGTGCTCGTGGCCCTGAGGACGTCAACAACAGCGCAGATGCTGCCGAGGAGGTCTGTCTTCCCCAGAAGGGCGGGGGTCGGGACTACCTCCAGTATCATACCTCGCTCCTGTCTGCTCGTGCGTAGTATAGCATACCCTTGGGTTCATGTGCTGAATCCGGCCACGAACATACGCGCTTGACACTATGAGTCCGGCGTCATAGAATTCGACTGCAAGGAAGGACCACCGGACAGCGCACTGGAGGCGGCGAGGAGCCCGGAGGACGACACTCATGTTCATGAGCGATGTGATGACCTGCAACGTGTTTACCATTCCCGGCAGTACGTCTCTCGCTGAGGCGAGAAGAATCATGGACGTCCATCGCCTCCGCCGGCTGCCCGTTGTGGACAGGGGCAAGCTGGCGGGCATTGTCACCCGCGACATGCTGGACCGCGCCGGGCCCTCTCAGATAACCAGTTTCAACATTCATGAGATCACCCGCATATTGAACAAGACGACTGTCAAAGAGGTCATGCACAAGGACCTGGTGACAGTCAGCCCCGATGCGACGGTGGAGGAAGGGGTGACTCTGGCGCAGGAGAAGAAGGTGGGGGCGCTCCTGGTGGTGGACGACGGAAGGCTTGTAGGCATAGCTACCACCAATGACTTCTTCTACAGGATACTGAACCCCATCCTCGGCGTGGGGAAGCCTGGTTCCCGCCTCATAGTGCGCAACTGCCAGGGCACCAGGGACATCGAGAAGATTGTCGCCGCCATCAACAGGCTTGGCTTGGAAGTGATGACGATGTTCATGCTTCCGATACCGGAGCGTGATGCGAACAGCTTCGTCGTGCATCTGAGCACGGAAGACCCCACGAAGTTGATCGCCGAGTTGCGGCTGCTCGGCTTCACCGTCGAGAGACGAGCTCGCTGACTTGCCCCCAGGTCGTGCGATCCCCTCTACAGCGGTGTCTCCGAAAGCTTGGCATGTCAATTGCCGGCCCACTTGACCGCGTGGCGTCAGTCAAACCGGCGTCCGGAGTTGCGACTGATGGCGAGAGCAAGTGCGCGTGGAGGTGCACGGGAGTGGATGACCTCAAGGACCATGCTTTCAAGGAGTGGACGGAGGGGAAAAATGATGTTGAGGCGAGGAAAAGCATCTATGAGGGGATCAGAGACATCGCATATGCTGGAGTCCCTGAGCTTGTTGACCCCGTACGATACGTTGACATATTGGCTGTCGGCAAGGGCTCCTGCGCCCCCAAACACCTTCTTCTCTGCGACATGTATCAAAGGCTCGGACTCCGGGTACTGTACGTCGTGTATCCCTTCCGATGGGATGAGGTTGAAATTGACTACCCTTCCGGTCTGCTGAAGCTGGCCCGGGCGCTACCGACCAGCCATCACCTTGCCTGCATGGTGGAACTGGGCGGGAAATTGATACTCATCGATGCTACCCTCGACCCGCCGCTCAAGAGACTGTGCCTGCCAGTAAACGAGAGCTGGGACGGATCGAGCAACACACTGCTCGCCATCAATCCCTGTGGCGAGGGAGAGATATACCATCCTTCGGAGGCCAGCCTTCTCACCGCGCCTCGCGATGACGAATCACTGGAATTCTACGCCGAACTCAACGCTTGGCTCGATGTCGTTCGCCAGTCCTGGTCGCGCTCCCCGTGAGGTGTCAGCCTTGAGTTTTACAGTCAGAATTCCTCGCTGAAGCTGAGTGGTTTGGGGTGTAG
>CAZBET010000052.1:0-8478 GCA_964490995.1 uncultured Dehalococcoidia bacterium | reverse complement strand
GGCACCTTGACATCTCGAAAGAGAATGCGACCCGCTCCGCCACCACGTGTGCCCATGAGCCCGTACACGTGCTTCGCCTCGACACCCATGGCCTTCTCAACCACGAACAGGCTGAGCGACTCGCGGCTCGGAGCTTCAGGGTTCGTCTTGGCGTAGACCAGGAAGTAGTCCGCGCCCTCAGCGCCGACCACGAACCTCTTCTGACCAGTCAGGAAGTAGTGCTTGCCGCGTTTGCGGGCAACGGTCGTGGCGCCGAAGAAGTCGGAGCCGCCTCGGGGCTCCGTGAGCGCCTCCGCGCAGCACAGCTTCGCCCGGATGGTCGGCTCGAGGTACTTGCGCCTCTGCTCCTCCGTGCCGAACACCTGCAAGGCCTCCCCGCAAATGGTCACCAGTGAGTAGAGGCAGCCGAGGGACAGGGGCAGAGTCCCGATCTCTTCCAGCGCCACTATTTCGTCCGACCAGCCCAGCCCTCTCCCGCCGTACTCGGGCGAGAACCGCAGCCCCAGCAGCCGCCTTCTCGCGGCTTCTTCAAGGAATTGCTTCGGGTACCTCACTTTGTCGGCGTCCATATCCAGAAGGAGTTGCCGTGGAATCGCCTTGGCCAGTCCTCTGGCCTCATCTCGCAGAGCCTTCTGTTTCTCACTCAGCATCGCCTCAATCATGTCCGTCCCCTCCCACTGCTGCGCGGCTCCGAGCCGCTTGCGCTCGCCTCGGCCATCTCGGGCCGCGTGTCCGCCTCCGGCGCGGCGTGTCCAGATGATAGCGCTTTCGGCCGGACAAAAGCAATGCCTACCATGGGAGCGCCCCGACCCACCCCAGCCATCGTGGGCGTTGGCGCCGACGAGACGCGCCTGATTCTGTCGGGAGAGTCCGCATACCCAATGCAGAAGACTGCCGAGATGGGCTTCTTCCCGCAGGCTGTCCACCGACGCACTGGGGCGCGTGGCCATGCGCCCTGGGCCCCATGAGCGCGCACTCTTCGCGGGCTTTACAGGGCGCATCGCGCATAGCATAATGGGTCAATCGGACAATGCTGTGCCCACGACAGAGAGAACGCTGGTTGTCATGAAGGAAGTGGCCGACGGCATCTACTGGCTCCAGGCGCCGGTTCGGGGCGTGAGCAACGTCTTCTCGTCGTATCTGATCCGCGAGCCCGAAGGCGTGCTTGTCGAGCCGGGGCCCTCCACCACGATCCCCACTATCCAAGAGACAATGAAGCGCCTCGACATGAAAAACCTGGCCTACATCATGCCCACACACATCCACGTTGACCACGCAGGAGGGGCCGGCAGCCTGGCGCAGCTTTTCCCCCACGCGAAGGTCCTTGTCCACCCACGCGGCGCGAAGCACATTATCGACCCCACCAATCTCATCAGGAGCACGAGAGAAGTCTGGGGCGAGAACTATGAGGACTACTTCGGGCCCGTGTTGCCCGTCCCTGAGGCCCAACTGCAGGTGGCCCAGGACGGCGAGGTAGTCCACGTCAACGGAAGGCGAATTCAGGTCATCCACGCGCCGGGCCATGCTCCACACAACATGGCTTTCTACGAACACGAATCGCGGGCGCTCTTCTGCGGCGAAGCCCTGGGCCTGCCAGGCCAGGGCACAGAGCCCTTTCCTCTACCCGCCGTGGCGCCCCCCAGCTTCGACCAGGAGCTCTACCTGGAGACCATGGAGAAGCTGAGACGTTTGAAGCCTCGAATCCTCTTCTTCTCGCACGGCGGCGTCGGCTCTGAGCCGGACCGGACCATCTCCGTGTCAATGGAGAACACCCGAATGCTCGGGGACATAATACTCAAGGCCCTCAAAGAGGGACAGCCAATCGAGGCGATCAGCAGCATGCTTGCGGAAGAAACTGCCAGCCGTTTCGGCATCCATTTGAGTAAGATGGACCTCAGCATGACGGTGGGCGGGTACAAGCTGTACTTCGAGAAGAAAGGACTGGCGTGAGACCTCCGCGGGCGGGTCTGAGACCCGCCCGTACCCCGGGGAGACCAAGCTGCCTGGAGGCAAACATGAAGATTGAGCGGACGATGTTCAGAGAATACGACATCCGCGGCCGCGAAAGCGACAAGGAGCTGAACCCCGAGTCGATGTCTCTGATCGGCCGAGCATACGGCACCTTCCTGCGCAAACGTCAGATCGCCGAGGCGGTCGTGGGGCACGACAACCGGGCAACGTCGGTCCAGTTCAAGGACGCCTTCATCAACGGATTGCTGTCCACAGGCTGCGACGTCATCGACATCGGCCTGGGAACGACCCCCATGCTCTACTGGTCGCAGTTCTATCTCAAACGCCTCGGGGCAGCAGCAGTGACCGCGAGCCACAACCCGAGCGGGTGGAACGGCGTCAAGATGGCGTCCGGCTATTCCAGAACCACCGGCCAGGAGGAGATCGAGGAGATCCATCGGATCATCGAGAGCGGGCGCTTCGCTGATGGCAAAGGCGTGGTTTCGAAGACAAACGTCGAGGAGGCGTACATCGCCGACCTCACCGCGAGAGTCAAGTTGCGCGGCCCCCTGAGAGTGCTGCTGAACACGGGCAACGGCACAGCCGGGTTCATCGCACCGCGACTGCTCAAGAGGGCAGGATGCGAAGTCGCAGAGCTGAACACCGACCTGGATCCGACTTTTCCTCACTACACGCCCAACCCGTCGGTCGTCGCCATGATGGAGGACACGGGGGCCCACGTTCTGTCCTCCAAGGCCGCCGTTGGCATAGCGATCGACGCCGACGGCGACAGGCTCGGCGTCACCGATGAAAAGGGCGCCACGGTTTGGCCGGACCTCTACATGATCCCCGCTGTGCGCAACCTTCTCGCGGAGAAACCAGGCGCAAAGGTGATATACGATGTGAAGTGCTCTCAAGCGCTCGAAGACGAGATCCGGCAGCACGGCGGGACTCCGATCATGTGGAAGACGGGGCATTCCTTCATCAAGGAGAAGATCCAGGAGGACAACGCAGACCTCGGCGTCGAGATGAGCGGTCATATCTTCTTCGTCCACGGCTACTATGGGTTCGACGACGCTCTCTTCGCCGCGCTGAAGCTCGTGGAATTGCTCTCAGCCAGAGGGGTGCCGCTTTCTCAGTTGCTGGCAGACGTGCCCAAATACTCCTCGTCGCCGGTCTATAACGCCTACTGTTCCGATGAGGAGAAATACCAGATTGTCGATGAACTGGTGGGGAAGTTCAAGGCGCAGGGCTACCGTGTCATTGAGATCAGCGGCGCCCGCGTTGTGTTCGACGACGGCTGGGGCCTCGTTCGGGCCTCCTCAAACCTGCCGCAACTGGTCCTCCGCTTCGAGGCGCGCACCCCCGAGAGGCTTGCCCAGATCGAGCAGATGTTCAGGTCGATCCTGCGGCAGTACAAGAGCGTCGGCGAGAAGTGGGAGACCGGATAGCCGCGCGCCCTTATCCTCTCCAACTGTTCGTTGACCCTGGCGAAGGTCTCCTGTCTATCGACGCGGATCAGCCTGCGGGCCTGTCTCTCCCTTGCCCAGTTATCCAAAACGGCCAGCGCCTTGTAGTGAAGGCGGCCCGAGGCGTCCGGGACAACCTGACGTTCCAGAGGTATCCTCAGCGCCCGCATCCCCCGTTCCATGGGCGTGTCCCGCGCCGGATCGCACGGACTCCATTTCCCCAGCCAGACCTCGCAGTCCACATGGTCCTGCTCGGTGGGCGCAGCGCCCAGGCGCTGCGCCACATCCACGTCCCCTGTGACCTTGCCCCAGAGGCTCGTTTCGCCCCTGCCGGGACGCGCCCTCCACAACGTTCGTTGACAAACGTCCGAACATATGGTACAAACGCTCCTGCCAGCGCGTTGCGCCATCCACAGCCGGTGTCCGCCTGCACAGAGGCATCAGAGAAAGGAGATAGACACATGGCCTTCAAGTTCCCGTCCGACGAATGGATCAAAGACCTCGCGCGTCAGCTCAACGCCAGCCCCTCCTACGAGAAGTCCGCCAAGGACTGGGAGGGCGACTTGATCTTCATCGCCGAGCCCGACCAGACCTATTCCCAGGAGACCTACATGTTCCTCGGCCTCTACCACGGCAAGAGCACTGACGCGGCTATGCTCAAGAGCAAAGATGAGCGCCCAGCCCAGTTCGTCATCCGCGCCCCCGCCGACGCATGGCGCAAGGTCATCGAAGGCAAACTCGACCCGATACAGGGCATGATGACCCGGAAACTCAAGCTCGAGGGCAACATGATGAAGATCATGCGCTACCCCAAAGCGGCGCAGGAGATAGTAGCCTGCTGCGCCAAGGTGCCGACAGACTTCGGGGACTAAGATCGTTCCGAGGAGGTTGGCGAGATGTGGTACTTCGTCTCACCGCGCATCGTCTTCGGCGAAGGCGCACTCGATGCCCTCGACGAGCTTGAGGGGAAGCGTGCCCTGGTTGTTACCGACGCAAACCTGGTCAAAACTGGATTGCTCGATAGAGTGAAGGACCATCTGGACAAGGCGGGGATCGAAGTGCATGTATTCGACCAGGTTGAGCCCGACCCCAGCGTCCAGACCGTGCTGAAAGGAGCGCAAGTCGCGGAGAAGCTCGCCCCTGACTGGATTATCGGGCTGGGCGGCGGCTCGCCAATGGATGCCGCCAAGGCCGTCTGGATTCTGTATGAGCGGCCCGACCTGGAGCCTGCAGCGATCAACCCCTTCATCCAGTTGGGGCTGCGCCAGAAGGCCCGCTTGCTCACTATTCCCACCACCAGCGGCACCGGCGCTGACGTCACCTGGGGCATAGTGCTGACTGATACCGAGGCGCAGCGCAAGATGGGCCTGGGCAACCGCGAGAACGCCGCCGATATTGCCGTCGTTGACCCACAGATGGCGGCGGGAATGCCGCCGCGCCTGACCGCCGACACCGGCCTGGACGCGCTGACTCACGCTGTGGAAGCATACACCTGCACGTGGCGAACCGACGTGACTGACGGCCTGGCCATCGAAGCGGCCCGCGCCGTTTTCGAGTACCTGCCGCGTGCCTACGCCGACGGCTCGGACATGCAGGCGCGCGAGAAGATGCACAATGCCGCCACCTGTGCCGGTCTGGCCTTTGGCAATGCCATGGCCTCCATGGCCCACGCAATGGGACACGTCCTGGGCGCACTATTCCACGTGCCGCACGGCCGCGCAGTGGGTCTCTTCCTGCCCTACACTATCGAGTTCGCGGCGCGCGAAGCGCCTGAGCGCTTCGCGCAGATGGCCGCCTTCACCGCCTGCTCCGACAAGGGGGGCGAGAAGGCTGCGAGAAAGGTCGCCGAAGCCGTACGCGACCTGTGCCATAAGCTCGGCAGCCCGGTCAGCATCGCAGAGGCCGGCCTCAAGCGAGATGCCTTCGAGGCGCGGCTGGACAAGATGGTGGACGACGCTTTCAACGACACACAGATAGTGACCGCCGTTCGCACCCCCAGCTTCGACGAACTGCGCCAGCTCTTCGTCTACGCCTACAACGGCAAATCGGTGGATTTTTAGGAGTCGCGCAGGCGCGCGGCATGCTGCATGCCGCACGCGTAATGGAGGCAGACAGTGAACGGGTACACGGGTAGAATGCTGCGCGTCGACCTGACAATGGGGGACATGCGTGATGAGCCTCTCAATGAGGATTGCGCTCGCGCCTTCGCCGGCGGCAGCGGGCTCGCCGCCCGCATTGTCTACGACATGGTGGACGCCCGCACCGACCCGCTCGGCCCGGAGAACCCCCTTGTCTTCATGACGGGCCCGCTTGTCGGCACAACCATGCCATCATCGGGCCGATACAGCGTGTGCGCCCTGTCGCCCGCCACCCGCATCTGGGGAGAAGCGAACTCCGGCGGCTACTTCGGACCCGAACTCCGTTTCGCCGGGTACGACGGCATCATCATCACCGGCCGCGCGAAAAAGCCCATGTGGCTTTCCATCGTCGAGGGCAAAGCTCAGCTTCACGACGCCGCCGGCATCTGGGGCAGCGATTCCTACCAGACCCAGGAGCGCGTCAAGCAGGCTCTGGGCCAGCCGAAGGCCCGCGTCGCCTGCATTGGCGCCGCCGGAGAGAATCTGGTCAAGATGGCTGCGATAATGAACGATGGCGGCCGCGCTGCTGGTCGAACGGGAATGGGGGCCGTCATGGGCTCCAAGAACCTGAAGGCTGTCGCGGTACGTGGCTCGGCCAAGGTCCCGGTCGCTGATGCCGAGACCCTGGCGAGTACTGCTCGGAGTTGTGTAGTCCACGCGAATGACGATACAGCGAGCCAGGCGTTCCGTCTGGCAGGCACCGCGGGTTCTGTGGACTTCCTGATCATGTATGGCGATATGCCCATCCGCTATTTCCAGCAGGGCGAGTGGGACAAGGCTAGCAACCTCTCAGGCGTCGTGATGGCAGACCAGTACCAGACCGGAAGGTATGCCTGCTACCGGTGCCCCATAGGCTGCGGTCGCCAGACCAAGGCCCCCACCTACGGGCTGGCGAAGGTGGATGGCCCCGAGTACGAAACACTCGCCGCCCTCGGTACGCTGGCCATGGTAGACGACATGGAGGGTGTTATTTACGCCGGCCATCTCTGCAATGTGCATGGACTCGACACCATCAGCACCGGCTCCACCATCGCCCTGGCCTGCGAGATGTTCGAGCGCGGCATTATCACCAAAGCAGACACCGGCGGCATCGAGATCCGCTATGGCGATATCAAGACCAGCCACCGCCTGATTGAAATGATCGCCCGCCGCGAGGGCTTCGGCGATGTGCTGGCTGAAGGAAGCGCTGCCCTGGCCGAGCGGTTCGGCGTCCCTGAGCTGGCAGCAACAGTCAACCGGCTGGAGGTGGCCATGCACGACCCGCGAGCGGTTGCCGGCATGACGGTGACCTACGCTCTGTCGCCGTGCGGCGCCAGCCACATGCAGGGCGATATGTACGGCTTGGACGCAGGGCAATCCACCGTGCCGGAACTCGGCATTCTCCCCGGGGATCGCCTCGAGTCGTCAGAGGAAAAGGGCCATGTGGCCGCCCGCCAGCAGGCATGGCGCAACCTGTACAACTCAGTCAACCTGTGCCAGTTCATGAATCCCCCCGCCGAGCTGGTGCTCACGGCCCTCAACAGCGTCACCGGCTGGGGTCTCGCGATGGACGACCTGATGACGATGGGCAAACGCATTGTTACGCTCAAGCGACTGCTCAACCTGCGCCGCAGCCTCACCGTCGCGAACGACCGGCTGCCGGAGCTTCTTTTGAAGCCACTGGATAGCGGCGGCACCGCTGGAATAGTGCCCGACGTCAGGGTCCTTCTCTCCGGCGCGTACGCCGAGTACGGATGGGATCCCCAAACTGGCAAGCCCACGCAGCAGACCCTCAAAGATCTGGGCCTGGAATTCGCAGCCACGGCGCTTTAGGGGTTGCACCTGGGCACCTAGGACAGGTCTATTCGCCAGCCGTGCAGCAGCACGCTTGTCACGCTTGGGAGAAGTACCTCCTGCCTATTGAACAATGACACCTCCACATGTACAATAACGTATAGGTCGCATCGGAAGTCCAACGAATGGCCGGGCGACTGCGGCCATGAAGAGCGGTCCCCGGCCCTGGTTTTGTCAGGTGAGCGGTATCAACAATAGTTCACGGCGTTCCGTCGAACTGCCGTCCAACAACTCCATTGAAAGCCTGGAGGTCAATGTGGACGGCCAAGTGGCACATTACCTCAAAGCGGGCAGCGGGCCCCCGGTGGTGATGCTGCACGGCGGGGCCAGCGATTGCAGAGACTGGATTGAGACCATGCAGGCCCTCCAGCATTCATACACCCTCTATGCTCCCGATATCGTGGGGTACGGAAAGAGCGACAGCTCCCAGCGTGAGTTCTATCTGTCCGACTTCGTTGACTTCATCAGCGGCTTCGTCCGCGAGTTGGGCGTGGATTCGCAGCACGTCCTCGTCGGTCATTCAATAGGCGGGAGAATATGCCTGGAGATCGCCCTGCGCCAGCCGGATCTGGTGCGAAGGCTTGTCCTTATCGACACCGTGGGCTTCGGCAAGCTTGCCCGGTGGGGATTGTCCCTGGGCGCCATAATCTGGGGGTTTCGCGAGGCTCGCGGCATGACACAGCCCTACCCCAGGTTCCGGAAAAGGGATGGGGAGGACAAGGACTGGATATGCCTGAACGAGTTGTCCTCCCTGCGTGTCCCCACACTGCTGGTGTGGAACAGCCGCGACCCCTACTACCCGGTGTCTGGAGCACTCCGCGCCAGGGAACTCATACCTGAAGTCCGCCTGGAGATCTTCCGCGGCTACGGCCACGCGCCGCACGTGAAGAAGCGGGAGCGCTTCAACAGCCTTCTGCTGGAGTATCTGAACCACAGCTAGAACCGCAGTAGCCGCAACCCACCCCGCCCCTCGGAAGACACCACCGACACAGCCCCGCCACGCCCTTGGCGGGTTTCGCTTTGCTCCACCCATTCTTCAGTTTGACACCTGTTGAAGCTGAGGCGAAGCTGCGGGAAATGACGTATCA
>CAZBET010000051.1:0-8608 GCA_964490995.1 uncultured Dehalococcoidia bacterium | reverse complement strand
GGGATACAGTAGAGAAAGGGAGCTTCGGCATCAGCAGCTCACCGGCGACCTCGCTGGAATCGACCAGGAGCTTCAACAGAAGCCGGGTTGCGAGGAGAGCCTGCGGACTACGCAGGCTGCCATCCTCGCAGTCAGCACTGATATCGAGAGGGCGGAAGCCAAGCTTGCCGCTGTGCGGCAAGCAGCCCAAGGGCTCAAGCTCAAAGACGAGCAATGCAGGGAAACAGACAGGCGCATCCAGCAGGCAAACAAGCAACTCCAATACATGGAAGGCGTCAGCGCAAGGCACCGCTCGAAAATTGACGGATGGGAAAGAGCGCTGTCAACCTACGAAGAGAATAGTGCCCGTATCCGGAGGCGTCGGGACGAACTGGCCGAAATGGAGAGGGAGTTGGTTCGGAGCAGAGAAAACTCGGTGGAGCTCTCAAACCGCGTTCACTCCCTGCGCTCCGCCAACGCTCGGTTGAAGCAGGAGATGGACGCCCTTAAGGAGAAGATAGATCTCCTCGGCAAAGGCGGGGCCCAGTGTCCCCTGTGCGGCACCGAGTTGGGTGTTGAAGGCCGAGTGCAGATCATGGCCAACTACGAAGCGCAGGGGCGAGAGAAGGCCGGAACCTACCGTGACAACCAGAGCGAGATTCAGTTGACGGAGCGTGAAGGGAAAGCCCTGGCACAGGAGGTCGCCACACTGGAAAGCACACTGACTGCCGAAAGGACGCGTTGCGAACGCCAGAGCGAGGGCCTGGACAGAGAGCGAACTGAGGCCGAGAACTCCATCCCGCAGGAGAAACGCTCTTTGGAGGAGACCCAGAGGACGATCGCGGAGTTGCGCAAGGCGCTTCAGGACGACACCGAGAGGAGGACGGCCCTCCTGGCGGATACTAGAAACTTGCCGGAAGTCGAGAGGCAGCTTGCCCAGGCTGACAGAGAATGGCGCCAGTTCCGGGACGATGAGCTGAAGCTACGCGAGAGGTTGGGAGGGCTTCAGGCGAAGTTACAGCGCTGCGCCCAACTGGAAACAGAGAGAAAGGACAAGAGCAAGACGCTGCGTTCGGTCGCCGACGAGAAGGGCATCTATGAGGAACTGGCCACCGCCTTCGGGAAAAGGGGTGTCCAGGCCCTTCTCATTGAGGAGGCGCTCCCCGAGATTGAGCAAGAGGCCAATCGCCTCCTCGGCCGGATGACGGACAACAGAATGACCGTCAAGATCGAGAGCCAGCGCGATACCAAGAAGGGCGACACCATCGAGACACTTGACATAAAGATAGGGGACGAACTCGGAACCCGCAACTACGAGATGTTCAGCGGCGGCGAGGCGTTCAGGGTCAATTTCGCTCTTCGCATCGCGTTGTCCAAGCTGCTCGCGCGCCGAGCCGGCGCGCCGCTGCCCACGTTGATCATCGACGAGGGCTTTGGGACCCAGGACAGCACGGGCAGGGAGAAGCTGGTCGAGGCCATAAACTCGATCCAGGACGATTTCGAGAAGATACTGGTGATCACACACATCGAGGAGCTGAGGGATGCGTTTCCGGTGCGCATAGAGGTCACCAAGACAGAGGAAGGCTCAACCTTCTCGCTCACCTAACCCGGCGGGCTCGAAGGTGTCTCCCGGGACCCTGTATTCAGAGCAGCCTCAAGCACCTCTTCCACCGCGCCCCGGCTCTGAGTCGCATCAGAAACGTCAATTTACATAGGCTCAGCCCCTATGTTATAATACCCCCTGTTAGAGAAAACGGAGCGACCGAATGATAGAAAAGGAAAGGAAAGACGCTATCATCCACCAGTTCCAGCCACGGGAGGGAGATAGCGGCTCCACAGAGGTTCAGGTCGCGCTCATTACCGAGCGGATAAACCACCTGACCGAACACCTCAAAACCCACACGCACGACCACCACTCCCGGCGAGGTCTCTTGAAGCTCGTTGGGCAAAGACGTCGTCTCCTGGCATACCTGAGCGAGAACAACGTCAGTCGCTATCGTCAACTGATAGCTCGCCTCGGTCTCCGGAAGTAGCAGCGGCGCGGGTGGGGAACTGGAGCCTGGCAAGGGTCCAATGACAAACAACTTTCATATCACTGTTGGCGGAAGAACTCTGGCAATCGAAACCGGCAAACTGGCCGAGCAGGCCAACGGAGCAGTCACAGTTCGCTATGGCGACACAGTGGTTCTGGTCACGGCGTGCACCAGTGCCGAACCGAGAGAAGGCACAGACTTCCTGCCTCTCACTATCGACTACGAAGAGAGGCTCTACGCAGCCGGGAAGATCCCCGGCAGTTTCTTCAGGCGTGAAGGCCGACCCAGTCAGGAAGCCACCCTGACAAGCAGGCTCACCGACCGGCCGTTGCGCCCTCTTTTCCCTAAGGACTTGCGCCACGATGTCCAAGTGGTGGTGACCGTCGTCTCGGCCGACCAGGAGAACGACCCCGATATCCTTGCCATTATCGGAGCCTCCGCAGCCCTGGGCATCTCCGACATACCCTTCGCGGGGCCGGTAGGCGCTTCACGAGTCGGCTACCTGGACGGGGTCTACGTCCTGAATCCCACCTTCACCCAGCTCGCGCAAAGCAAGCTCGATGTGGTGGTCGCAGGAACCAAGGACGGGGTCAGCATGGTAGAGGCTCAGGGTAGGGAGTTGACGGAGGAGATCGTTCTCAAGGGAGTCACAGTCGCCCAGGCTGCAAACATGGAAGTCATCGCACTTCAAGAGAGGTTCATTCAGGCCTGCGGCAAGCCAAAAAGGGAGTTCCGGACACGGGAGCTAGACCCCGAGTTTCGAAGGGACGTCTCTGCGGTCATCCAGAACAGGTTTGGCCAGAAGCCACTCTGGAAGGACCGTCCGGAGCGCGAAGCCCTCCTGGGCCAGCTCAAGCAAGAGATCACCGCGAGGTGGGGAAGCACCAAATCACCGCAGGACATAGATGCAGCGTTCAACCTGGGGCTGAAGGAGAGAGTGAGAGCGCTGATCCTCGATACCGGCACCAGACCGGACGGAAGAGGGTTGACCGATGTCCGTCCCATCAGTTGCGAGGTGGGGACCTTCCCGCGTACCCACGGCTCAGGTCTCTTCACCAGAGGGCAGACGCAGGTGCTGACCATCGCAACGCTGGGCTCGCCGGGAGAGGAGCAGCAGATCGATGGCATCGGGCAGGAGGAGACCAAGCGCTTCATGCACCACTACAACTTCCCGCCATTCAGCACGGGCGAGGTAAAGCGCATGGGTTCCCCGGGACGCCGCGAGATTGGACACGGGGCCTTGGCGGAGAGAGCCCTTGTTCCTGTGCTGCCCAGCGAGGAGGAGTTCCCCTACACTATCCGGCTTGTCTCAGAGGTTTTGAGCTCCAATGGCAGCACCTCGATGGCAAGCGTTTGTGGCAGCAGCCTGTCCTTAATGGATGCCGGCGTGCCTATCAAGACACCCGTGGCGGGCGTTGCCATGGGCCTGGTGACCGGTGCAGACGGGAGATTCGCCGTCCTCACTGATATCGAGGGGCTGGAAGATGCCCTGGGCGATATGGACTTCAAGGTCGCCGGCACGGCAGAGGGGATAACAGCGCTTCAGATGGACGTGAAGGTAAGGAGCGTGACCTATGAGGTTATGGAGCGCGGGCTAAGGCAGGCAAGAGATGCTCGCCTCTTCATCCTCGACCGAATGAGGGAGACTATTGGCCAGAGTCGGCCTGAGATAAGCAGGCACGCGCCACGCCTGACCAAGATAACCGTTGACCCTGAAAAGATCCGCCACGTGATCGGGCCCGGCGGCAAGACCATCAGGGCAATAACAAGTGAAGCCAAGGTGACTATTGACATAGAGAACGACGGCACGATCCTCATCGGCTCACCAAGCGATGAGGCAACCCAGAAGGCCATCAAGATCATCAGGGACTTGACCAGAGATGTTGAGGTCAACGAGATATACAGCGGCAAGGTCACGCGGACAATGAACTTCGGAGCCTTTGTTGAGATCCTTCCCGGCAAAGAGGGCCTGGTGCACATCAGCGAGCTTGCCGACTATCGAACCCCCAGCGTTGAGGACGTGGTCAAGGTCGGTGACGAGATCACCGTCATGGTGACAGAGATCGATCGCATGGGCAGGATAAACCTCTCCCGCCGCGCAGTGCTTCAGAAGCTGGCGCAAGTGCCCGGAGCCCGGGTGGGAGCAGAACCCAAGGAGCCTCAGGCCTATCCCTTCAAGAAAAGGGCAGAGCCCCGCCGTCCACCCCCGCCCCGCGAAGGTGGCAGCCCGCGCGGACCCAGAAGGCGCACCAGCGAGCGGCCGTAGTTGCCTTGGCCCCGAAAGCTGCTCTCCTCAGGCGGTAGGTGGCTGAGCTAGAAGATGAATTGAGGAGCTATGCAGCAGCTAAGGGTCCTGGTACACGGCGCGTTGGGCAGAATCGGGCAGGAGGTACTGGGAGCCCTGTGCCGTGATCCAGAGCTCAAAGCCGTTGCCGGCGTGGACATCACCAGCGGCGACAGAGACCTCCCACTACCGGATGGTTCAGGCTCCATTCCGCTTTGCGCACACCTTGAGCGAGCCATCACACGCTCAAGCCCCCATGTTCTTGTAGACTTCACTACGGCCGAGGCTACCATGCCCGCCGTCCGCACCGCCGTCAGGCACAATGTGAGGCTGGTCATCGGCACCACGGGGCTGTCCGCCGCAAACCTGGACGAAATCAGGACACTGTGCCAGGAGCGCCGCCTGGGTGCAGTGGTCGCTCCCAATTTCTCTGTGGCAGCCGCGGTGATGATTCACCTTTCAAGGACAGCGGCGAGATTCTTCGACTACGCTGAGATTGTCGAGATGCACCACGAACTGAAGGCGGATGCCCCGTCCGGGACCGCCCTCGCAACAGCCAGGGAGATGGTCAAGGCCAGAGGGAAGGGTTTTCGCCACGCTTCCGCATCCAGGGAGCCCGTTGCCGGCACGCGCGGGGGTCAACTCGATGGGGTTGCCCTCCATAGCGTGCGTCTGCCGGGTTTGCTCGCCCACCAGGAAGTTATCCTGGGAGCACCGGGGCAGACACTCAAGATCCGGCTCGATCAGATAAGTCGAGAAGCTTTCATGCCAGGGGTGACTCTGGCCATCAAGAGGGTGGTGGAACTCGAGGATGCGGTGTTCGGCCTCGACAGGATTCTCGGCCTCGAGGGATAGGATTGCTAGGGTCGGTTGTATTACGGAAGTACCACACTGCCATCGTGGGCGCGACAGGGCTTGTCGGGCAGGAGTTCATCAAGGTCCTCGAACAGAGGGAGTTCCCCATGGCGTCCGTCCATCTGCTCACTTCCGATAGGGCGGTGGGGAGGAAGATGTTCGTGAACCACCGAGAGGTCGAGGTCAAAGAGGTCACCCGCAACTCCTTCGACCCCGTGGACATAGCGCTGTTCGCCGCAGGCCCTGAGGTCAGCAAGCACTTCGCCCCAATAGCGGCGAAGAGGGGCGCCGTCGTCATCGACAACAGCCCCACCTTCAGAATGAATTCCAGGGTTCCTCTTGTGGTGCCTGAGGTCAACGCCGGTGACCTGGAGCACCATCGAGGCGTTGTTGCCAACCCCGGTTGCGCCACAATTCAACTGGCGGTCGCGCTCTATCCCCTGCACAAGGTCAACCCGGTCAAACGGGTGGTCGTCGATACGTATCAGGCGGTATCAAGTACAGGCTCGGCTGCTGTGGACGAGCTCAACAGCCAAACCAAACTCATACTCGAGGGAAGGAGTGTCGTTCCCCATGTCTATCCTCACCAGATTGCATTCAACGTCCTGCCTGAAATCGACGTCTTCCTTGATGATGGCTACACCAAGGAGGAACGGAACATCGTCCGCGAAACGAGGCGGATCCTCCACGATGACAGCATCGCCATCTCGGTGACCTGTGTCCGAGTTCCCGTGGTCGCCGGCCACAGTCTGGCGATACACGCCGAATTCACCAACCCCATCAGTCCCGAGGAGGCAAGGAGTATCCTGGCCAACGCCCCCGGCGTCAAGGTGCTGGATGACCCCTCGGTCAGTCTCTACCCACACCCCTGGAGCACGCCCGGCACGGACCACGTCTTCGTGGGCCGTATCCGTGCCGATGCCTCGCACCCCAACGGACTGGTGCTATGGGTCGTTGCGGACAACCTGCGCAAGGGAGCAGCCCTGAATGCGGTTCAGATCGCTGAGCAACTGATCTCAAACGGCTGGGTATGACCACAAGCGAGGAGGGGATCCCATGCCTAAGTTGGGTCGTCTCATCACAGCGATGGTAACCCCCTTCGATGAGAAGGGAGACATAGACTGGAAGCAAGCCAGGAGGCTGGCACAGGCGCTGCTTGAATCGGGTAGCGACGGCGTGGTGGTTTCCGGCACGACGGGCGAGTCACCCACCCTCAGCCATGAGGAGAAGCTGCGGCTTTTCACTGAGGTGAAGTCGGCAGTGGGCAAGAAAGGAACGGTGATAGCCGGAACAGGCAGCTACAGTACCAGGGAAAGCATACACCTTACGAGAGAAGCGGAGAAGCTCGGGGTGGATGCAGCGCTGCTGGTGGTGCCGTACTACAACAAACCCACCCAGCAGGGGCTGCGGGAGCATTTCCAGGCCATCGCCGGAAGCACAACACTCCCGTGCATCCTGTATAACGTGCCCAGTCGTACCATCACCAACATGAGTGCTGAGACTGTCATTGAGCTCAGCCGGATCGATAACATCGTCGGGCTCAAGGAGGCAAGCGGCGACCTTGTGCAGACGGCCAGGATACTGGACGGAGCGAAGAAGGACTTCCTCGTATACAGCGGCAATGATGGCGACACGTTCCCGCTGCTATCACTGGGTGGCTACGGCGTGATAAGCGTCATTTCGCATCTCGTTGGGGTTCAGTTCCGCGAGATGGTCTCGGAAGCTGTGAGCGGCAAGATGGCCGGGGCCGCTGCCATTCACCGCAGGCTGCTGCCTCTCGTCAACGCCATGTTTGTCCTCTCCAACCCCATCCCCATCAAACATGCTCTTAACTCTGTCGGTTTCCCGGTGGGGAAGCCGCGCCTTCCCCTGACGCCCCCAGATGAGAAGTCAGCGGCGGCGATAGAGGCCGCACTCAAGAAGTATCATATCGACCTTCCGGTCGGGTGATGCCGGCACCCGCACGGGGCCCGGGTCGAACAGAACTAAGGGTGGGCCGGTTCCTTAGGGACACCCTGAAGAGACCAGGCGCTCGTCTTCGTGATCTCCGCTTCCACCAATTGCCCCAGGAGGTCCGTCTCGTCATCGAAGAACACCAGCTTGGCAGTGCGCGTGCGCCCCCACCACCGGCCCCGCTTCTTCCCCTCCACCAGCACCTCCACAGTCCGGCCGAGCAGGCCAGCGTTGATCTCAGAGGCGATGCCCTTCTCCCGTTCCTCCACCTCCGTCAGCCGTTTGCTCTTGTCAGACGGGGCTACGTCGTCCCCGAACTCCCTCGATGCCAGAGTGCCCGGCCGCGGCGAGTAGGCCGCCACGTGAACGGTATCGAACTTCACCTCTGACAGCAAAGCCAGCGTCTTGCGAAACTGCACCTCGCTCTCCCCCGGAAAACCCACGATGACATCGGTTGACAGGGCGACACCGGGGACTGCCCTGCGTATCTGCTCCACCAGAGCACGGTAGTCTCGCACCGCATACCCACGGCCCATCGCCCGTAGAATCTCATCGTCGCCCGCCTGCACGGGAAGGCTGATGTGCTCGCACACCTTGTCCAGGGCCGCCACAGCCTGAATAAGCTTCTGGCTCATATCCTTGGGATGCGATGTCAGAAACCGGATTCGGGCCAGTCCGCAGACAGAGTTCAGCTCTTGCAGAAGGTCCGCCAGGTCGGGCTTGCCTGGAAGGTCGTGCCCGTAGGAATCGACGTTCTGCCCCAGCAGGGTCACCTCTTTGACGCCGCGCTCAACCAGGGCCCCTACCTGCCGACACACTTCATCGACAGGATAGCTTCTCTCCCTGCCTCGCCGATACGGGACGATACAGTATGAGCAGAAATTGTCGCACCCCTCAATAATGGTGACGAACGCAGTTGGCGGAGGGGTCGAAAGCACCGGACGCCCGGGCCTGGTCGGCCCCCGCATGCTTGCCAGGGCCAGCAGGTGCTCGGACTCTCCGGGCCTGAGAAACAAGTCTACGTGGGGAAAACGAGCCTTGAGGTCCCTGACCCCCGAGTCAACCATGCAGCCGGCCAGAGCCAGTATGGCATCTGGCCTGCGCCTCTTGAACTCTTTAAGTGAGTCCAGCCTGGAGACGACGCGGCTTTCAGCGCTCTGCCGCACCACACAACTGTTGACCACCACAAGATCGGCGTCCTCGATGTCCCCCGCGTGGCGGTACCCCAGCCGCTCAAGGCCGGTGGCCAGCCGCTCCGAGTCCGCCTTGTTCATCTGGCAGCCGACTGTCCAGATATGATAACCCGGCATGCTCCGCCTTCTTCGCGCACCACCCCCTATGGGTTCCTTCATGAGCGCATGACTTCACGCGAGGGGCAACTGCAGCCGTACGGGCCTTAATCCGTGAGTCCAGATTCACGACGCTCACCCGGCGGGTGATGGGGCGCAAGTTTTCCTTTCCGTTCGCCCTGAGCCTGTCGAAGGGCCGTTCATGGTTCGACAAG
>CAZBET010000050.1:0-8620 GCA_964490995.1 uncultured Dehalococcoidia bacterium | reverse complement strand
TCCTCAACCTCCGGCTCCTCCTCCCAGATATCGGCCACGGTGGGTTCTTCCACAGCCAGATCGCCGAGCGCGCCAGCGGCCTTGGGCTTGCCTCTTCCGATCGGGGCGAGGATGCCCCCCCGGCGGCCTCCTCTCCCTTCAATTCTGGTCCCCAGCGCGAAGATGTCATCTTCTTGCTCAGCCTCGTCCCCCTCCCCCTGGGGCACCGACGCAAAGAGGTCCTCCGGCTGAAGATCACCGTCCTCGTCGAGAAACTCTTCCAGCTCTTTTCGCTCTTCCTTCATTGATCCTCTCTCTTGGGCGCTGACTGCCCGGTCCTTTCCTGCATACTCTTCACCAATTGAGCGTTGACTTCGACAGGCTTCTCCTGCAGGACAGCCAGCCCAGCCGTTCCCATTTCCTGACCATCGACGACCATCGACACGCTCTCAGATGTCAAGACCTCCTCCTGGAGCCTCAGCCTTCTCTCTTCCAGGCGACTGACGCAGTCCGCCAGCGCCTTCTCCCACACCGGTTCGTCAGCGGGTGGCAAGGCTCTGTCCGATAGTACGTTGAGATGCCCGCGGAGGTCCGCGCTAATCGCCTGAGATAACTCGTCAAGCGTTGAAGTGCTGCGCCAGCCCAATAGCACCTCCCTGTTTTCGCTGCGCTCAAAATGCTCCGGCGAGAGCGCACCTGCCTGCCCTCGCAGTCCGGGATGTTGAAGCAGCACGGAAAGGCAGTACTCCTCCAGAGCATCCCCCAGCCGCAAGACCGAGGCCGGTCTTGCGGGCGCCTTAGCTGCCTTCTCGCTGCGCGTCCTGCGGAGGTAACCCGCCTTGTCCAGAAGCACCTTCTCCCTGATTCCCAGCAAGCTAGCCAACTTACCGAGATAGAACTCGCGCTGTGTGTCGTCCTCCAGGTCGGCAATCAGGGGCAGGAGCTGCTCGCTTGCCTGGGATTTCCCCTCTGGCGTCGACAGGTCAACCTTCGATGCTACCACGGTGAGCAAATGGTCCATGAAAGGCGGGGCGTGCTCGACCAAACCCAGCCACTCTTCGGGGTTCTCCCTGATCACATCGTCGGGATCCTTGCCGGGGGGAAGGGAGATTATTCGGAGCTCACCTCGCAGCCTCGAGACGGCACTCAACCACGTCCCCATTTCCAGATTCTTGCGATCCATTGAGCGCAGTGCAACGTCTATGCCGCGGAGGGTGGCGGCATCGCCGGCAGCATCGGGGTCGAGGGCAAAGGCCAGCCTCTTGGCCAGTCCGCCGAGAATCCTTATCTGCTTTTCCGTCAGGGCCGTGCCCATCGAGCCCACTACGTTGGTCATGCCATGCTGATGAGCGGTTATGACGTCCATGTAGCCTTCGACGATGACAGCCAGCTTCGCTTCCCTTATCGCTCCCTTGGCAAGATCAATGCCGTAGAGAATGCTGCTCTTATCGAAAACGGCCGTCTGCGGCGAGTTCAGGTACTTGGGCTGGGAGTCGTCCAGAGCGCGAGCGCCGAACCCCACAACCCTACCCTTGATATCCCTGATAGGGAACATCAGCCTGTGGCGAAAGAGATCGTACGTCCTGTCATCCCTTTCACCAATCAGGCCAGCCGCCGCCAGTTCGCTCTCCTTGTACCCTCTTGCCATGAGATGTCTTCTCAGCCCTTCTGCCGAGCTGTAGCCGAGACGGAAGTCGGCAATGGATTTGTCGTTAAGGCCCCGTTTCTTGACATAGTCGAGTGCTGACTGTCCCGCACGGTCCCTCAGCAACAGCTCATGGTAGTACTGGGCTGCTGCCTCATTTATCGGAAAGAGGCTCTCGCCGAGCCGGCTCTCCAGCGCAGCCTTCTTCGGCTCGAGAGAGACCCCCGCTTTGTCGGCCAGCATCTTGAGCGCCTGGCTGAAGTCAACGTTCTCCTTCTTCATCACGAAGGAAAACACGTCGCCGCCGACGCTGCACCCGAAGCACCTCCACGACTGCCTCTCCGGGAACACGAAGAAGGAAGGCGTACGCTCTTGATGAAAGGGGCAAAGCGCCTTGAAGTTGCGCCCGGCCTTATCCAGCCTGACGTAACCGCCCAGAACCTCGACTATATCCAGTCTCTGCTTTACGTCGTCTATGCCGCTCACGTCGAAACCCTCACGGCCTCTGGGTCATCATGCCATGTTCCTGGGCCAGGCTCAACGCGTAGTTGTCCGTCATTCCCGCGATGTAGTCCACCACGCCGCGCTCCACGTCGCCACCCCTGGCATGTTCTCCCGGAAGGCTCACCGGGTTCTGCATGAAATAGTGGTACAAGAACCGAACAACCTGCCTCGCTCTTTCAGTCTCCGCCCGCGCCGTCTGGACTTCGTACACATTCTCGAACAGGAACTCACGAAGAGCGTTCGCCGCTTCCAGAACCGCCGGGCTCATAGTGATCGCTGGCGCCGCACCCTCAACCAGACCCGTTGCAGACCAAGACCGGTCGATGATATCGCACACCATTGTGTTGATCCTTGCCGCGTGTGACCCGCCCAAGACCCTGACCGCGGACTGAGGCAGGTCGCCCTTGTCGATTATCCCCGCTCTCAAGGCATCCTCGATGTCGTGATTGATGTACGCCACCGAATCACCCAGTTTGACTATCTGTCCCTCCAGTGTGCTCGGGGGGTCCCACCCAGCCAGTATGTCCTCCCTGCTTTTCGAATGCTTCAGTATCCCCTCCCTAACCTCAAACGTCAGATTCAGCCCCCTCCCATCCTTCTCCAGACACTCCACGATCCTAAGGCTTTGCTCATTATGGCTGAAGCCTCTGCAGTAGAGTTCGTCGAGCACTTCCTCCCCCACATGGCCAAAAGGAGTATGCCCCAGATCGTGGCCAAGGGATATTGCTTCCGCAAGGTCTTCGTTGAGGTTGAGAGCTCGAGCGATTGAGCGCGCTACCTGAGAAACCTCGAGCGTGTGCGTCAGCCTGGTGACATAGTGGTCGCCGGGAGGTGCGATAAACACCTGCGTCTTGTGCTTCAGACGGCGAAACGCTTTGCAGTGTATGACGCGGTCGCGGTCGCGTTGAAAGTCAGTGCGCATCGGCGAAGGTGCCTCAGCGCTCACTCTACCCCGGCTCAACCTGCTCTTCGCCGCGTATGGCGATAGCCTCTCCTCCCTCTCCTCCAGTCGCTGGCGGACATCAGCGTGAATCATCGGTTCCCGGCCGTCAGGTCGACCTGGCCAATCTCCGCTCCGCAGCAGCGACAATCTCCCTTGTGCTTTCGATTACATCCGGGTTGACAGAGACCGAGGTGATTCCCCACTCCACCAGCCTTTCCGTCAGCTCAGGGTATACTGAAGGCGCTTGTCCACAGATGGAGGCGGTGACCCGCTTCTTCGCGGCAACCTTGACCACCCTCTTCAGAGCCACAAGCACAGCCTCATCCCGCTCATCGAATTGCTCCGCCAGCTTCTGACTGTCCCGATCAATCCCCAGGATGAGCTGAGTGAGGTCGTTCGAGCCAATGGAGATGCCGTCAATGCCAACGCGCAAGAACTTGTCTATCAAGAAGACGTTCGACGGCACCTCGACCATCATCCACAGCTTGAAGTCCGACGACTGACGCAGACCCTCGGCAGCCAGCAGACTCCTGACTCGCTCCATCTCGGCCACGGTGCGCACAAATGGAATCATCACCCACAGGTTCTTGTACTTGTGCCTTACCCGCTGTATCGCTTCTATCTCGAGTTTGAAGACGTCCAATTCCCTTATGTAGCGCGAGCAGCCCCGGTAGCCAAGCATGGGGTTCTCTTCCAGCTCTTCGTACTCCTGCCCACCTCTGAGATTCCGGTATTCGTTGGTTTTGAAGTCCGTTGTGCGATAGACGACGGGCCGGGGGTGAAAAGCCCTGGCAAAAACCGTCATGCCCCTCGCCAGCTCAGCAGCGAACTCTCCGCCACGCCCCACCTTTATCATATGCCTGGGGTGCTCGCCGATCTGAGCGACCATGAACTCAGCTCGAAGGAGCCCCACCCCATCGACATCGCGCGCCGCTACAGCCTCAGCCAAATCCGGCTCGGCCAAATTGACGTAGACCTTCGTCTGAGTCTTGACCTTGCCCTTGGCGACCCGTGTGGGAGCCCGCCCAACCTTGTCCGTAACTCTTCCTTCGTAAACCTTCCCCTGAGACCCATCCACCGTCACCACCTGCTCTGGCTTGAGCCTGCGCGTGGCATCGCCAGCCCCCACCACACAAGGGATTCCGAGCTCTCTGCTCACAATCGCTGCATGGCAGGTTCTACCGCCCCGGTCAGTCACGATACCCGCCGCCCGCTTCATCGCTGGCACGAAATCCGGCGTGGTCATCTCAGCCACCAGCACATCTCCACGCTTAACCTCATTTATCCGGGAGGCGTCAGCCACGATCCTCACCGGCCCGGATCCCAGCCCGGGGCCTGCCGGGGAGCCGCGCAGGAGAACCTGCGACTGCGGAACGCGTTCCACCAGCTTCTCAGCAACCAGCTTCAGAGTGGTTACAGGGCGAGTCTGCACGAAATAGAATTCCCCGCCTTCTCTTGCCCATTCAATATCCTGGGGAAGGCTGTAATGTTCTTCGATTCTCGCACCCAGCCTGGCCAAGGCGACGATTTCGGCGTCGCTCAACTTCTGCCTATCTCGCAGGCGCTCCGGCACCGAAAGCCTGACGTTGCTGTCATCTATGCCACGGCCGCCATGCGGGCTCCTGGCCAGTTGCCACTCCTGTCGTGCAATTACCTTGTCCAGGATTGAGAAATTATCCTTGCTTACGACATAGCGGTCTGGGGTTATATCCCCAGACACAACGGCCTCGCCAAGGCCGTAGACAGCCTCGATTGTGATCTCATCCTCATTCGTCATAGGATCCACCGTGAACATCACGCCTGACGTTTCTGACTGCACCATCTTCTGCACCGGCACGGCAATGCCTACGCTCTCGTGGTCGATTCTCTGCTCGCTTCTATAGAAAATAGCCCTCGGTTCAAACAGGGAAGCCCAGCATGCCTGCACCGCAGTGACCACAGCATCTTCCCCTCTAATGTTGAGAAAGGTGCGCTGCTGCCCCGCGAAAGAGGCTTCGGGCAGGTCCTCAGCGGTTGCGGACGACCGCACTGCGACGAGGCCCCCTAGCTTCCGATAGGCCTTCTTGATGGCATCGGCAATCCGCCTGGGCATCTCCGCCTTGCAGACCATATCCTTGAGCCGCGTCGCCACCCGCTGGAGTTGCTCACTGTCGTCGGGGTTGACCGATGCCAGAATCTCTCCAATGCGGTGGCGCAGCCCTGACTCGTCGAGAAAGCGGAAGTAACTGACTGTGGTCACTATGAAACCCGGAGGCACGGGAATCGCCGCTTTGACTAGTTCCCCCAGATTGGCCCCCTTCCCCCCAACCAAGGGCAGGTCGTTTCTGTCGACCTCGCCAAACCAGACGAGCTCCTTGCGGTCTCTCTTCATGACGTGAAGCTCCCCCCAAGCTGGACTTGCGGTGGACAAGACGTCGACCAGTTATTATACCATGCCTGAACGATTCGGGAGGGAAAGGCGCTCTCCTCCCGCTGGCAACTAGCCTTTCCGGGGTACTTCGCTCCAGTCCCCCCAGACGATCTTCTCAGGCTCGCGAACCAGCTTCTTCTCCTTAGCCAACTCCCTGATCTTCAGCAGGGTAGCATTCACCTCGGGAGTGAGAAGAACCCAGTCAGGCGCAGACGGAATCCAGTAGGGCGAGTTAATGCGCATGGCCTTGGCCTCTTTGACGTTCAGGTATATGCCGAACCTATCGTGGTGCATTGTCAGCCTCCTGATCAGTTTCCTCCAACCCTTCCGCCTAGAGCCAGGACTACCTCACGAATGACCTCGTCCGGGGTGGACGCTCCCGCGCTGACCCCGACGCGCCTGTGTCCACGCAACCAGGCAGGGTCTATCTCCACCGCTGTCTCGATGTGGTAGGTAGGAACTCCAGTGTCTGCGCAGATTCCAGCCAGACGCCTCGTGTTGGCGCTGTCTCGGCCCCCGACCACAAACATCAGGTCCACCCGGCCTGCCAGGTCGAGGGCTGCCGCCTGGTGCTTGCGCGTGGCATCGCATATCGTGTTGAACACGCGCACCTCCGAGAGCTTGCCGAGGTTCTGAGAGATAACGCCCGAGGCGAACTCAGCGAAGTGCGCAGGGCTCTGAGTCGTTTGGCACACAATACCTACGCGACGCGGCACACCGTCCAGGTGTGGCACCTCAAGGGATGCGCTCGCCCTGTCACCGGCCCACCCGAGGACGCCCCGGACCTCAGGGTGCGCACCGTCACCGTAAACAAGCACCCAGAAGCCTGCCTTTCCCAGCCGACGGGCCATGATCTGAGCCTTCCGCACAAACGGGCAGGTTGCGTCAACGACTTCGAGGCCCAGAGCCTTTGCCTGCTCCACGACCTCAGGGGCGACTCCATGCGAGGCAATAGCGACAACGCCACCCTTCACCTCATCAAGACTGGCTGCCACACTGACGCCGCACCGGGCAAGCCTGTCCACCACCTGCCGATTGTGAACGAGGGCACCCATCGTCTGAAGCGGTCCTCGTTCGCGCACCGCCTCCTCCACAATTTCTATGGCCCTTCTCACGCCGAAGCAGAACCCCATCTCGGAGGCCATCTCAATTTCCATGAGCACCACCCGAATCGGCTCCTGGGCCGTACGCGCCGCGATAGCGCTCCGGCAGCAGCTCAGCGATGCGCTCCATGATCAAACGAGAGTCCTCGTCCAGCATGGAACGACTGGGTTTCCCGCCGGCGGAAGGCAACAGAAAAGGCCGACCTATGGTCACGGTGATCCGTGGACGCTTCAGGATGAAGCCGATGCCCCTCACGTGTTCGGTGCCAATAATACCCACGGGGAGCAGCGGTGCCCCGGAGCGAGCTGCCAGGTGCGCGACCCCTGGCTGAGGCGACTGCAATCTGGCATCGGCACTCCTCTTGCCTTCGGGGAACATGCCAAGGGCTGCACCGTTCTGCAGCGTTCTGCACGCCCGCATCAATCCATCCCTGTGCAACCGCCCTCGTCTCACGGGAAAGGCTCCATACCCCTCCATAACGAACCGCGCTAGACGCCCTTGAAACAACTCCTCCTTCGCCATGAAGGTAATCCTTCGGGGAACGCTGGCCCCAAGGAGGGGGGGGTCCGCAAGGCTTAGATGATTAGCCACTATGATCAGAGGCCCGGTTCGGGGGACGTTCTCTTTGCCTTGCACCCGCCACCTGGACAGCGTCACGAGCAGGAACTTCATCGTGAAGTTGGCGGCGCAGAAGAATAGGCTCATTGACCAGCTTCGATGATCCTCAGTATCTCACCCACTACCTGCTCTACATCGAGGCCGTCGGTGTCCACTATCCGAGCATCAGGGGCCGGCTGAAGCGGAGACAGGGCGCGCCCGCTGTCGAGTCGGTCCCGCCGCTCCAAATCGGCGAGGACGCGTTCGAAGGCAACCTGCCGCCCCCGTTGCAGTAGCTCCAGGTGGCGGCGGCGGGCTCTCTCACGGGCAGAAGCCGACAAGTACACCTTGAGGTCTGCATCGGGCAGAACTACGGTCCCGATGTCCCGCCCGATCATAACGACCTCGTCCTTCCTTGCCATCTGCCTCTGGGTGGCCACCAACTGCCGCCTCACCCCTCCTACCATGGCAACGAGAGAAACCCCTCTCTCAACCTCCTCCCCCCGGATTTCAGAACTGACGTCGCGCCCGTTGATCACAACGGCGCAGCTATCGCAACTGCCGACCGAAGATACGAGGTCGATGTCGGTGTCCACGGCCAGCTTGCTCAATGCCTCCCCGTCCCGCAAGTCGACTCCCAGCTTCAATGCGTGCCAGGTCAGCGCACGATACATCGCCCCCGTGTCTACGAAGCGATAACCGAGCCGCTTTGCCAGGAGGCTGCCGACCGCATTCTTCCCCGCCGCCACCGGACCATCGATGGCGACTGTGCGTGGTTTAAGCATGGTGGCTCCGTGGAATGAAGCCCAGCTTCCCAATTATAGCCCACCACGAATAGCCGCGCAAACCTCATGGCTTCTTTCTGAGACGGGGCAAGACCATGACTATAGCCATGGCGGCCAGGGCGCTGGCACAGCCCGCCAGCGCGTACAGCCAGACTCGACTTGCGCTCCCGGGAGGCGAAGCGCCCTGACTTGGCGAAGGCACTGCGGTAGCCACAGCGCCCGGTGTTGCCGTGAGCTGCGGCCCCTCCGTTCCGACCGGCGTCCCTCCCCCGCCCATGGCGGGAGCCGGTGTTCCCAAGCCGGCCGGCTTCGGGCTGCCGGTGGCGACGGGCGGGGCTTCCGGGGTTGACGCAGGAGTCTGTGCAGTAGCCGGTGGCTGTGTCGGGGTTGGCGTTGGTGACGCCAACCCGCTGCCTGGCGACGGCGACCCGTTGTCCACGAAGTCGCTGGCCTGACCGGTGTCGAAGCCGGCGGGGTGGCGCTCCAGGGAATGCCCCTCAGTCACACGCCGAGCGGGGGGAGACATGACCGTGGTATCGCTTCCATAGGACAGCGCGTCAATGACCTTTCCCGTTCGGTCCAGAAGGCTGAGACGGTCTCCATCGTTGCTCAGACCGTTGCCTATGCGGCCATCCGCGATGAAAGCTATGGCA
>CAZBET010000049.1:0-8765 GCA_964490995.1 uncultured Dehalococcoidia bacterium | reverse complement strand
ATCGGCTGGAGTGTGCGGCTTGTCTTCCTCTTGGCTCCTCAGAGCCTGATAGTACAGATCAGAAAAGCCTTCTGAGGATATAACGTAGCCGTTCCGCTCAAGAGGCGGCGAGTTGGGATCGTAAGCGACGAAGCCGTACCGTTCGAGGATCGCCGCGGCATTTTCCGACGCTGGCTGTCGCGCGTGCGCAAACTCGGTCAGTTCGCCCACGGCACCCCCGTGACGAGTGCGGTAGTTCACCATGCCAGTGAGTATCCCGAGCCCCTTTCCAGCGGTGCGGTCGAACCGATGCTCCTCTTCCCGTATCATTCGCTCGGTCTGTCGCCGACGGCCTACGATCTCGGGGTACACATGGCCCATGAGTGACACAACTTCCCCAGCCACCTGAGCCAGGAAGGGCTCCTCCAGGCCGAGAGTCCTGCCGAACAGGGCCGCGCGCCTCAGCACACGTCTGAGCACATAGCCGCGCCCATCGTTGGCAGGCGCGACTCCGTCCGCAATGAGGAAGGTCACGGCGCGGGCATGCTCCGCCACAATCCGCATCGCGCGGTCGGTCTTCTCGTCCTTCCCATATGTATGGCCCGTCAGGTCGGAGACCCGCTTGACAATCGGCGCGAAGAGGTCGGTCTCATAGGGGGAGCGGGTCCCCTGCAACACCGCTGCTGTCCTCTCCAGGCCCATGCCGGTGTCGATGTTCTTCCGCGGCAGCGGCGTGCGCTTCCCCCCCGCGTCCTGATAGTATTCCGTGAAGACCAGGTTCCATATTTCCAGGAAACGCCCGCAATCGCAGCTAGGCGAGCAGCCGGGCCCGCACGCGAACTCCCTGCCGAAATCGTAGTGTATCTCGCTGCAAGGCCCGCATGGGCCCGTCTCCCCAGCAGGCCCCCAGAAGTTGTCCTTCTCCCCCCAACGCACGATGCGCTCCGCCGGCACCCCGACACATCGCCAGTGGCGCAAGGACTCATCGTCATCGAGGAAGATGGTTATCCACAGCCTGTCCCCGGGTATCTTCAGCCAATCGGTGACAAACTCCCACGCCCAGGCGATGGCCTCCTTCTTGAAGTAGTCGCCGACGCTGAAATTGCCCAGCATCTCGAAGAAGGTGAGGTGCTTGAGGTCGCCCACCGATTCTATGTCGGTGGTGCGGAAGCACTTCTGGCACGATGTCAGCCGCGGTGAGGGGGGGGCCGCCTCCCCTGTGAAATAGGGCTTGAACTGCACCATCCCGGCGCTGGTCAAGAGGAGCGTGGGGTCGCCCAAAGGTATGAGAGACGAGCTGGCGATGCGCTTGTGCCCCTTCTGCTCGAAGAAAAGGAGGAACTTCTCCCTGAGTTCATCTCCGGTCATGACTGCTCCTTGAGAACCTGTTCGCGACTTACAATCTGCGATTGTATTGCACGCACAGCTAGCTGTCAATTTGGGCAGGCTCAGGACAGGGCTCAGGGTGAACGGGGCCAACGGCCTTATCGCAGGGATGAGGAATCGACTGGATACAAGCCTAGCCCCTGGCCACTGCGTGGGCCCGCACGGTGAAGCCATCACGCGCGGGGGCACCGCTCAGCAATGGCTTGAGCTGGGCCGCGACCTTCTGGTGCTCCGGGTTCTGAGGCCACGAGGTCGCCTGTTCCTCAGTATCCCAGATGTTGAGCACCGTGAACTCGCCGCTTGGCTTGGTCATCAGGTAGACCCCTCTGAACCCCGGCTGGCGTGACACCAGGGGCAGTGCCTGCTTCTGGAAGATGTCCGCCACCGTGTCAATGCTCTCGGGTGATGTCTGATACCGTGATGCGAGACAGAACATGACAGCCTCCTCTACAGCAGTGGTGCCCAGAACACTATCCTCACAGCCGGGAATTGTCAACAGGAAAGCGCGGGCTGGCCCCGGCAACACCTATCCCTGTTCCCTGGGCCGGTACTGGAGCGCTTCGGCGAGGTGGCTGGCGCCAATCGTGTCGGCTCCAGCAAGGTCAGCGATGGTGCGGGCAAGCTTGAGCACCCGATGGAAGGCACGCGCTGACAGGTGCAACTGCCTCATCGCTGCCTGGAGCAGGCTTTGGGCGGAAGCGTCTACGCGGCAGAACTCGCGCACCTCGAGCGGCGTCATATCCGCGTTGCAGGCCAGCTTCGTGCCCTTGAGGCGGTCACGCTGGACCGACCTCGACTTCGCAACCCGCTGCCTCACTGCTTCCGAACTCTCGCCCAGGCGGTCGTCAGCCAGCTTCTCGTAGTCGACCCTAGGCACCTCAACGAAGATGTCGATGCGGTCGAGAAGCGGCCCGCTGATGCGCTTCTGATACCGGGAGACCATCATGGGCGAGCAGGTGCACTGTTTGACCGGGTCTCCGAAGTAGCCGCAGGGGCAGGGGTTCATGGCGGCAACCAGCATGAAGTTCGCCGGGAAGGTAACGCTCCCCTGGGCACGGCTGATCGTGACCACCTTGTCCTCGAGAGGTTGACGCAGCACCTCGAGGTCGGCATGGCCGAATTCGGGAAACTCGTCCAGGAAAAGGACGCCGCGATGGCTCAGGCTTATCTCCCCCGGCCTGGGCCATCGCCCTCCCCCGACGAGCCCGGCGTGCGATATGGTGTAGTGGGGCGCCCGAAACGGCCTCTGCCTGATGAGCGGGGTGTCCTGCGGCAGGAGGCCGCTCACGCTGTAGATCTTGGTCACCTCGAGGGCTTCCCCGATCTCCATGCCCGGCATGATGGAGGGCAGCGCTCGCGCCAGCAACGTTTTGCCGCTGCCCGGCGGCCCGTTCATCAGAACGTTGTGCCCACCGGCAGCAGCCACCTCCAGCGCCCGCTTCACGTGCTCCTGTCCCTTTATCAGCGCGAGATCGGTGGTCGGCCAGGGCGCCTGCGCCAGTTCCCCGTCAACCCCCGCCGCGACATAGCTGCCCACCAACGCCTCGCCGCGAAGGTGGCCAACCAGTTGGGACAAGGAGGAGACCGGGATAACGCTGACCCCCCGCACCAGGGAAGCCTCCTTGGCATCGTCCGCGGGAACGAAAACCGTGGGGATTCCCCGCTCCCTGGCAAGCTCGACCATGGAGATGATGCCCTGGGTATGCCGCACCGTGCCATCGAGCGAAAGCTCACCCAGGAAGAGCATCCTCGATGCGTCGACGGCGACCTGCTCCGAGCTAAGCAGCACGGCAACCGCTATCGGGAGGTCATAGGCAGGCCCGGCCTTCTTCAGGTCCGCGGGCGCGAGGTTCACCGTTATCCGCCTCATAGGGAAGTGGCAGCCGGAGTTTCTGATGGCGGCGCGAACCCTCTCGCGGGCTTCCTGTACCGCGGTGTCGGGCAGGCCGACGACGGTCATCGAGGGCAACCCGCTAGAAATATCGGCCTCGACCTGTACCTCTTGAGCGTCGAGGCCGAGCACCGCAGCAGTCTTGACCTTGGCCAGCATGTCGCGGCCCATTATAGCAGCACGAATGATTGGGGACAAACCTCCCAGCGGAGACCCCGCCGGCAGGTCCTCATTTGCGAAATCCCTTTTGTGTTATCATACTCCTGAATCGGCACGGCAGACGTTTTCCCGCAACGGTCAGCCAATGAGCTCTCACGAGAGGCGGAGGCCAGCGGCCCTCGCGGGTTGAAAAGTCAGAATCGGGCTCGCGAAGGTGATGCCGACTGGAAAGGCGGCTGGGCGCCCTTCCAGCGGCGCGACCCCCGCCGAGCCGCCAGGAGGTGGCAAATCGAAGGAGGAAGCAAGGCGATGGGAACCAAGCGTAAGCAGGCGACTGCTCGACCGAAGGATAGCTGGGAGAATGCGTTGCCAGCATTCGTGGAAGCATCCGTGGACGCTTTCCTCCTTTTTGACCAGAACCTGAACTTGGTTGCCGCAAACCCGGCGGCCGAGAAGCTGTTCCGCCTTCCCAAGAAAGGGGGCGCTACCTACGTCGGTATGAACGCGGGCCAGGTGTTGCCCAATGCCAAGACAGACGGAGCACACGACAAGTATTCCAGCGTCTTGAGCACTGGCGAACCGTTCGCTGCCGAAGGTGTTGTGCAGACTCGAAGGGGTCAGCGGATTCACCTGGACATCCGGGCCTTCAAGGTGGGGGCCGGACTGGGGGTCATGGCCAGCGACATCACTGAGCACAAACGGGCCGAGGAAATTGTGCAGGTAAGCGAAAGCCTGTACCGCACCATATTTGACAACGCTCCTGTCAGCCTCGGTATCTCAGACCCTGAAGGTAACGTGCTGGCTGCGAACCGGAGCATGCTGGAAACAACGGGTTACACCCTCGATGAACTGCGCTCAACGAATCTCGCCGGAACCTACGTCGACCCCGGCGGGCGCGACAGGTTGCTTGAAGCCTTGCACAAGGCAGGCAAGGTGCGCGACTGGGAGGTCAGCCTGCGCCGCAAGGACGGCACCGCCTACGTCGCTCTCCTGAGCATCCTTGAGATGGAGCTGCTCGGCGAGAAGTTTTTTCTGACAACTGAGCGGGACGTCAGTGAGCGCAAGAGAATGGAGGAGGCCCTGAAGGAGAGCGAGGAGAACTTCAGGGCTCTGGCCGAGAACTCACTTGACTGCATCTCCGTCTTCAGCGGGGAGGGCGGCCACGTCTATGCCAACAAGAGGGTGGCCGAGACAACCGGCTACAGCATCGGCGAGTTGCTCGAGAAAACGTTCAGGGATCTGGTCCACCCCGATGATCTGAAGAAGGCGGAACAGAACTACGCGAGGAGGCTACGGGGCGAGCCAGTACCCGGCCGATACGAGATCGCTATGGTCACAAAGGACGGCCGAAGGATTTTGCTGGACCTGGCGGCAACACGGACTATCTGGCACGGCAAACCCGCGGTGATGAGCGTCTACCGCGACATCACTGATCGCAAGCAGGCTGAGAACGCACTGCGAGAGGCTTCCGAGAAATACAGGGACCTGGCAGAACTCCTGCCACAGGTCGTCTTTGAAGCAGACACCTCGGGCAAATTCACGTTCGCCAATCAGAGGGGGTTTCAGCTCTCCGGCTATGCCCAGGACGACGTCGAGCGGGGACTCAGCGTCCTCGACGTCCTTGTCCCCGAAGACCGCGACAGGGCCAGGGAGAACATTCGGAGGGTGTTGAAAGGAGAGAAGACCAGCGGCAACGAATACACGATGCTGCGGAAGGATAGGAGCACCTTCCCCGCGGTCATATACTCAAGCCCCATAATACGCGACGGCAAGGCAGTCGGGTTGAGGGGCATCGGGGTAGACGTCACGGACCAGAAGAAGGCAGAGCAGGCCCTCAAGGAGTCCGAGGAACGATTCAGAGCCCTCATAGAAAACGCCTCGGATGTCATCATCGTAATCGGCCAAGATGGGACGATAAAGTACGAAAGCCCGGCTGTCGAACACATGCTCGGGTACAAACCCGAAGATGTGACCGGGCTAGACAGCCTCACCTTCATTCACCCTGATGACCTCCCGAAGGTTACGGAGCAGTTCAGCCAGGTCCTGCAGCAACCAGGCGTAGTTGTTCGGACGGAGGTAGGCGTTCGGCACAAGAACGGCTCGTGGCGCGTAGCCGAAGCTGTCGGGCGAAACCTGCTTCATGATCCGGCAGTACAGGGCATCATCATAAACTACCGCGACATTACCGAGCGCAAGCTTGCCGAGGCGAAGCTGGCTGAGAGCGAGCAGCGTTTTCGGGCCATCGCGGAAGCCATCCCGATACCGGTCAGCATCAGCCGCCGGCGCGACGGCGTGATCGTCTACGCTAACAGGCACTTGGGGTCGACCCTGGGCGTTCCTTCCGCTGAGATGCTCGGCCGCAAGACAGCGGACCTCTACCACGACGCTGCCGATCGGGAGGCAATGCTTGACCGCGTTGCGAGGGGCCAGCACGTGCGCGATGTGGAGTTGCAGGGCAGGAGGCCCGACGGCACTCCGCTCTGGGTCATTGCCTCCTTCGAGCCGCTGGAGTTTGAAGGCGAAGAGGCGCTGATGGTAGCGGCCTACGACATAACCGAGCGCAAAGAGATGGAAGACAGACTGAAAGGGCTCTACGAAGGAGAGAGACGACTGAGAGAACAGTTGGAAGTGGAGATGAACAGGAGGGTCGAGTTCACCAGGGCGCTGGCGCACGAGCTTAAGACCCCGCTCACGTCAGTGCTGGCCTCAAGCGAATTGCTGGCTTCCGAACTCAAGGAGGAGCCCCTGCTGGGTCTGGCAAGAAACATCAGCCGCGGCGCGATGAATCTGAACAGTACGATTGATGAGCTTCTGGACCTTGCGCGGGGCGAGGTAGGCATGCTGCAGTTGAAGCTGGAATCGGTTGACCTCTCGCAACCGCTCAGACAAATGGCCGAAAGCATGGCTCCCCTCGCTTCAAAGAGGAGCCAGTCGCTCGTCGTGGAGGTGCCGTCTCCTCTCCCGACGGTTCAAGCCGACATCGCCCGCCTGCAGCAGGTCGTGGTTAACCTCCTCAGCAATGCAGTCAAATTCAGTCCGGTGCGGGGAACAATAACCCTGCGAGCGAAGGTCAAGGACTCCAGCATCATAGTTGAGGTTCAGGATACGGGCCGAGGCATATCCAAGGAGGAGCAGAAGCACCTGTTCGAGCCTTACCACCGCCTGCAGCGGGACGGAAAGGGCCCCAGCGGACTCGGGCTCGGGCTTTCGCTCTCCAAGACACTGATTGAGCTTCACGGTGGGGAGATCTGGGCAAAAAGCCGTGCGGGCCGAGGAGCAACATTCGGCTTCTCGCTGCCCCTGGAAGAGGCTGGTCGGCTGGAAAGCGCGGTAGAAAGTGTACAAAAACTGTGGAAGGTGCTGATTGTCGAGGATGACCAGGGAATCGTGGACTCCGTCTCTCTGCTTCTTCAGATGCGCTGGCCCGAGGCTCAACTGGTCTCGACGGGGCTGGGAGAGGAAGGAATCGAGCTTGTGGAAAGCGAGGCTCCTGACATCGTCATCGTCGACCTGGGGCTTCCCGACATCAGCGGTTTCGAAGTACTGAGACAGGTCCGCCTTTTCTCCTCCGTGCCGGTCGTGATACTCACCGTCAAGACGGAGGAAGCCGATATGGTCAAGGGACTCGAGTGGGGAGCAGACGACTACATCATCAAGCCTTTCAGACAATCAGAATTCCTGGCGCGGCTCAAGGTGCAGTTGCGCAAGCAGACTCCCCCTGACCAGGAGATGCCCGTCATCTGCGGGTCTTTGCGGCTCGACCCCTCCACCTTCCAGTTGACACACGGGGGCAGGGAGATAAGCCTCACCATAATCGAGGGCAACATCATCCAGTGCCTGATGCAGAACGCCGGTCATGTGGTGACACACACTCGTCTGGCTGAAGCAGTATGGGGCGAAGACTACCCCGGGGCCCTCGATAGCTTGCGAGTCTATATTCGCTATTTGAGGCAGAAACTGGAACGAGACCCGAGCAACCCCAAGCTCATCCTCACAAAACCAGGCGTGGGATACTCACTGGTGAAGCCCGTGTAGAGTGGCCCGGTGTCGCTCACACGAGTTCATTCTCGCTCACGTACAATCGCGCAGCGGCTGCGCTCTAATACTTTTCTAACACCGTTTTCATGGTCTTTTTATCCCAAGCGAGTAACATGATTGTCGTGGGTCTTGAAGACGGCAAGTTCACAACCCGCCGAACAAGGGCCATCGCCAACGGTCCAACGAAGGCCCGGCGACAAAACGGGTGCGGGGGAAAGATGGCAGATAACCGCAGCAAGAAGGGCACAGGAAGCGATGAAGCCGCAAACCGGCTCCTGACCGTCAGGGAGGCATGCCGACTCCTGTATGTGCACAGCAACACCCTTAGACGATGGAGCGACCGGGGAATAGTGAGAGCCTACCGCATAGGCCCCCGTGGGGACCGCAGGTTCCGAGCGGGGGACATTGCAGTACTGATTCCCGAGCCAAACCCGTACGGACGAGCAAAATCAAAATAGGGGCGGTGTCCGGCAAGTGCCTTGGCGACCCGCAGGCACAGGGGACCGTAAGAGCGGCGACGAACCCAAACGATCATCATAATGGAGGAGAGATGGCAGAGACGCACAACATCCAACTGACGTTCAAGGTGACGGTGGAAATCGATGAGAAGTGGGCCAGCAATCAGACTACCGACGACCTGGTAGACTACATCAAGCAGAGGATGAACAGCAGCCTCGGGTTCAGAGGCCAGATCAAGAAATTCAGCGTAGTCCGCAGGTAGGAACAACGTAAGGCCTTCTTTCGAGCTCGGACCGTCGAGCATAGTTCGGCAGGCAAGCTGAAGCATTCTGCTATGGCGCCGCTGGGCGCGGGGCTCTGCGTGCGTTGCGCCAAAGATGGGAAAGGGCGAGTAGATGTGGCGATTGAAGGGCTGTGCCAAGTGCAAAGGAGACGTGTACCTGGATAGAGACCGCAACGGCTGGTTCGAGGAATGCCTTCAGTGCGGCCATGTACAATACCTCGGAGCCATTGCGTTTGTCGAGAGAGAGCGCCGTCCCCTGAGGATCAAGGAACCCGTGCTGGCTGACGCGAGAAGCGTGAGCGGCACGCGAGCAAGGACCGCTGCAGAGTCGGTCAACTGGCAGCGTTCGTGATCTGGGCGAGCCCCCTGTGTCCAGAAGGGGCTCGCCCCTCCCCCCTTCCGGATTGGGCCGCCATAACCCGTCAGACCACCCCCATTCGATCCCCCACTATTTCGGTGCCGGCAGGCTCGGACGCGCCCCGACCAGGATTCAACGCGTTTCGCGTCACCCCGGGTCACTCTTTTCTAATCGAATAATGAGCCTGGAGGGATGGTAATAGCCTTTCTTTC
>CAZBET010000048.1:0-8775 GCA_964490995.1 uncultured Dehalococcoidia bacterium | reverse complement strand
TTAGGAGTTCGGACTTGTGTTAGAATGAACCAGCCATGGAGATAATCCCGGCCATCGACCTCAGTAACGGAAAGTGCGTTCGCCTCTATCAGGGCGACTACAGCAGGGAGACCGTGTTCTCGGACGACCCGGTCGCAATGGCCCTGCGCTGGCAATCGGAGGGCGCGAAGAGGCTCCATCTTGTTGACCTCGACGGCGCAGCCAGAGGCGAGCCGGGCAATCTGGGTTCCGTCAAGAAGATCCTGGCCGCTATCGAGATACCGGTTCAGGTGGGCGGCGGCATACGTACCATTGAGACCGTGGAGCAACTCCTGGCACTGGGCGTCGGCCGGGCCATCCTGGGTACTGCGGCGATCGAGAACCCCGTCTTCGTCGAGGAGGCATGTCGCAGATTCGGTGAGCAGGTCGTCATCGGCATCGACGCCAGGGAGGGCAACGTAGCCACCCGGGGCTGGCTCCAGCAATCACAGGTCAAAGCAAGCGAACTGGCAGCGCGCATGGTCGCGGTCGGGGCGAGGCGCTTCGTGTACACCGACATCAGCCGCGACGGCACTCTCACCAGCCCGAATTTCGAAGGGATTGCCGACTTCCTGTCTCACGTGAGCGTGCCCGTGATAGCCGCTGGAGGGATAAGCTCCGTCGAGGACCTCGAGAGGCTGGCGGCCCTCGGCGTCGAAGCAGCCATCGTGGGACGGGCCATCTACACCGGAGACATTGCACTCCCGGAGGCCTTGGCGGCTGTCTCCCGGCAGAGCCCCCGTAGGGTGGGTGTAGTGAAACGGAACCCACCACCTTGACACGCACTACACGTAGGGGCGTTTCGCAAAACGCCCCTACATAATGCACCTAGAACAGGCGCTTCAGTCTGCCCTTCGCGGGCGAAAGAGGAATGGCAAGATGGTGAAGTTCGATGAGAACGGCCTGCTCCCAGCCATCGCGCAGGATGCGAAGACCGGGGAAGTGCTGATGATGGCCTACATGAACCGGGAGGCTTTGGAAAGGACTCTGTCCACAAAGCAGGCCTGGTTCTACAGCAGGAGCCGGAAGGAACTGTGGCACAAGGGGGCCACCTCAGGCAACTACCTCGATGTACAGAAGGTCCTCATCGACTGCGACGAGGACACGATACTGCTACTGGTTGACGCCGCCGGCCCCGCCTGCCACACCGGCAACCGGACCTGCTTCTTCCGCGAACTTGGCGGTCCCAGCGTCGACGGCAAGAACACGGTTGAGCGCTGAGATCGCAACCTCAAGCTGACCATCATCCGGCTGCCGCGTAGTCATCGCCTGAAGCGCCAGGCTAGGCGTGATGACCATGCGCACCAGCCTGTTCCCGATGTTGCCGGCGGTGAACCTTATGATCTCATAGCTGAGGGCTGCGATGACAGGCAGAATGGCAAGGCGCTCGACGAAGCGCAGCCATATCGCGGGCCGTCCCAGGAAAGCGGTGGCGGCGACGGCAATGACGAGCACGATGAGGATGAAGCCCGTCCCGCAACGGGTGTGGGCTGTTGAGTAGTGACGGACCTTCTCCACCTCCAGGCTCTCCCCAGCCTCGTAGGCATTGATGGTCTTGTGCTCCGCGCCATGGAACTGGAAAACGCGGCGAATGTCGGGCATCAGGCCCACCACACCCAGGTAAGCCAGGAAGATAAGGAGCCGGAGGAAGCCGTCGATAACGTTGCTCACGACGGAGGTGATGTAGGGGTCGATGTAATGGACAATCAGCAAGGGTAAGGCCACGAAAAGCCCCACCGCCAGCGCAATGCCGAGTACGACCGCGCCCCAAAGCAGGGCAGGGCTAATCTCCTCCCCTTCCTCTTCAAAGGCCACAGAGGCCGAGTAGAGAAGAGTCCGCACCCCAAGCACAAGCGTCTCCACCAGCACGATGGGGCCTCGCACGAAGGACATCTCCCGAAACCGGCCGGTGGCCCAGGATGCCACGGGCTCGTCCCGAACAACGATCTCGCCGTTGGGGCGGCGCACCGCGACCGCTACGCTCTTGCGGCCGCGCATCATCACCCCGCTGATGACCGCCTGGCCCCCATAGAAGAACTTCTTGCCCAATCCAGCACCCAAACAAAAGGGGGCGAGAGACTCTCGCCCCCGCACAATCGGGCACGCTGCCCGGCTACTTCTCCATCTTGTACCTGCGCTTGAACCGCTCCACCTGTCCCGCAGTGTCCACGATCCTGCGCTCGCCGCCGCTGAAGAACGGATGGCATTTGCTGCACAGCTCGACCTTGAGCACCGGCTTGGTGGAACGTGTGGCAAAGGTGTTGCCGCAGGCGCAGATCACCTTGGCTTCCTTGTATGCAGGATGGATATCCTTCTTCATCAGGCCTTCTCCCCTTCAGCAGAGTACACGCTCACCTTCCTCTTGCCCTTCGCGGCCGGCCCGTACTTGACCACGCCGTCCACACGAGCGAAAAGCGTATGGTCGCGCCCCAGACCCACGTTTTCCCCCTGGTGTATCTGCGTCCCCCGCTGCCTCACCAGAATAGTCCCGGCCAAGACAGACTGACCGCCGTAGCGCTTGACCCCAAGCCGCTTGGCCTTGCTGTCGCGCCCCAGACGAGTGCTGCCGCCGCCCTTCTTGTGTGCCATCTGGTCTATTTCTCCTCACCCTGGCCGACGACTATCTCCTTGATCGCAAGTCTGGTATAAGGCTGGCGATGTCCCCTCTTGTTCCGATATCTGACCTTCGCCTTGTACTTGAACACGATTACCTTGTCTTTCTTGCCCTGGTCAACGACGTCAGCGATGACCCTGGCCCCCTCCACGGTAGGCTTTCCCACAACCACCTTATCCCCGTCGGCCACAAGGTGAACTCTATCCAGAGTGACCGTCTTCCCCTCGACAGCAAGCTTCTCCACGTCCACAGTCTGCCCGGGGGAGACCCTGTACTGCTTGCCGCCTGTCTCAACTACCGCGTAGATTGGCGCCCTCCCAAGCCGATTTACTAGGTGATTCTACCAACTCCCAGTCTCAGTGTCAAGTTGGGTAGCTCGGGGGACACCCCCAGACCTCCGGCAGAGGGGCTCCGCCCCTCTGCATTCCCCGGTCGCGGGATTTGTGTTTCCGCGAACAAGTGGGTATAGTTGGTGGCAACGAACGCCGGGAGGTAGCGAAGATGGAGAACACGTTTGACAGCACCTACATCATCAACAAGGACAAGTACGCCGAGTTCGTGGCCGAGGTCAGCAAGCTTGCCATAGCGGTATACACCATCCCGGCCTTCATCTGGCCGGACCTTTACACAATGATTGACATCCACAACGACATTGCGATGCGAGTGGTATGGAAGCCCGAGACTACCGTCAAGCAGATCAAGGAGCTTGACAAGGTCTGGTTCCTGAAGAAGTACGCATAACGTCCCGCGACCATACGGTCGGCCAACCGCAAGGACGAAGGGCACGGCACGCCGTGCCCCTACTCTCCGGGTCTGCTGAAGACCAGCCCCTCGGGGCTCAGGTCCACTTCGACTGTATCACCCTCCTTGAACTCACCGAGCAGCATCTTCTTGGACAAGGGGTTCTCGACCTCACGCTGTATGGTCCGCCTCAAGGGACGGGCCCCAAACATGGGGTCGAAGCCCTCCCGGGCCAGCCAGGACTTGGCCTCCTCAGTGAGCACAACCGCTATCTTCCGGTCTTCGAGCCGCTTCTGCACGTCCTTCATCATCAGGTCAACAATCTGCCTTATCTGGCCTTCAGTGAGCGGCTGGAAGATGATGACCTCGTCAATACGGTTCAGGAACTCCGGACGGAAGGTCTGCTTGAGCGCGGTCTCGATGGAAGTCTTGAGCCGCTTCTGCTCCGACTTCGACTGCGTCTCCTGGCGAAAGCCCAGAGAACCCCGCTGGAACTCCTGGCTCCCCAGGTTCGAGGTCATTATGATGACCGTGTTCCTGAAGTCCACCGTCCGGCCGTGACCGTCGGTCAGCCGTCCATCCTCCATTATCTGGAGCAGGATGTTGAACACGTCGGGGTGGGCCTTCTCGACCTCGTCGAACAGTACGACCTTATAGGGACGACGACGCACCGCCTCCGTGAGCTGTCCTCCCTCCTCATAACCGATGTATCCCGGGGGCGCGCCGATGAGACGGGACACCGTGTGCTTCTCCATGTATTCGGACATGTCCAGCCTCACCATCGCCTCCTCTTCATCGAAGAGGAACTCCGCCAGGGCCCGGGCAAGCTCGGTCTTCCCCACGCCCGTCGGTCCCAGGAAGATGAAGCTGCCGATAGGCCTGCGTGGGTCCTTCAGGCCCGACCTCGCCCTACGGATGGAATCAGAGACCGCAACTATCGCCTCGTGCTGCCCAATGATCCTGCGGTGCAACTCGTCCTCCATGCGGACAAGCTTCTCTGTCTCACCCTCAAGCATTCGGGCCACGGGGATGCCCGTCCATTTGGCCACGAGTTCGGCTATGTCGTCCTCGGTCACCACGTCCCTGATCTTCTTCTCCTGGAGCCACCTGTTCCTTGTCTCTTCGTATTCCTTCTCCTGGCTCAGGCGCTGAGCCCTCAGCCCGGCAGCCTTCTCGTAGTCATTGCGCTGCGATGCCGCCTCCTCCTCATCGGCCAGTTGCTTAAGCCTCTGTTCCAGGACCTTCACGGCAGCCGGCGGGTTCTCGGCATCGATCCTGAGCTTGGATGCTGCTTCGTCGATGAGGTCGATGGCCTTGTCGGGCAGGAACCGGTCGGAGATGTAGCGCTGGCTCAACTTGGCCGCCGCCACCAGCGCCGAGTCGTCGATCCGTATCTTGTGATGAGCCTCGTACCTCGGCCTCAGCCCCTTCAGTATCTCGATGGTCGCCTCCACGCTGGGCTCACCAATAAACACAGGCTGGAACCGCCGCTCCAGAGCCCTGTCCTTCTCCACGTGCTCGCGGTACTCGTCAAGCGTGGTGGCGCCCACACACTGAAGCTCGCCCCTAGCCAGCGCCGGTTTGAGCATGTTGGAGGCATCGATAGCCCCCTCGGCGGCGCCGGCTCCAACCACCGTGTGAAGCTCGTCGATGAAGAGGACGATCTCCCCCTGAGCACGGCGGATCTCGTCCATGACCGCCTTCAGCCGTTCCTCGAACTCCCCGCGGAACTTGCTGCCGGCAACGAGAGACCCCAAATCGAGGGCGATGACCCTTTTCCCCTTGAGCGAATTGGGCACGTCGCCAGCTACGATCTTCTGCGCCAACCCCTCGGCGATGGCCGTCTTCCCCACGCCCACCTCGCCAATGATCACCGGGTTGTTCTTCGTGCGGCGAGACAGCACCTGCATGACACGCCTTATCTCCTCGTCGCGCCCTATCACCGGGTCCAGCTTGCCCTGCCTGGCGAGCTCAGTGAGGTCGCGGCTGTACTTCTCGAGAGCGCGGTACTTCGACTCCGCCCTGGGATCGGTTATGCGCTGTCCCCCGCGGATATCCTGAAGAGCACGGTATATCTTCTCCTGGTCAACGCCGAATGCCTTCAGGATCGCCGCCCCCTCTCCTCCCCGCTCGCCAGCAATAGCGATGAGCAGGTGTTCGCTGCCCACGAACTCGTCCTTGAACCTCTCGGCCTCGTTAGAGGCAGCCCGGAATATGGGCTCGATGCGCGGTGTCGGATAGATCTGGGCCCCTTCGTAGCCTGCCATTGGCGTACGTTTCAGGGCCTGTTCCACCCTCTCTCGCACCCTATCGGTATCAACTCCCAATTCTCTCAGTACCTCGGCGGCGACGCCGCCCTCCTGCTGGAGCAGTGCCAGAAGGATGTGCTCCACATCCCACTGGGTGTGCCTGTAATGCCGCACCAACTCCTGCGAAGCAGCGAGCACTTCCTGCGCCTGCTCCGTGAATTTCCCTGGCTTCATCATGGTCCACTTCCTCTTTCCGCCTGCCGGCCCAGCCGCCACAGCTTGTGGCTACAGCCCGGCCTCTGTCAAGCGCCTTATCTGCTCCTCCAATTCCTCCATCTGCCTTTCCATCTCAGCCATACGACGGCTCATCCTCATGATAACCTCCACCCCAGCCAGATTGACCCCGAGGTCATCCATCAGGGTCCTTATTCGGCGGAGCCGCTCAATGTCCTCCGCGGAGTAGAGCCGCCGATTGCCCTGGGAACGGGAGGGCTCGATCATGCCTGCCCGCTCATAGTACCTCAACGTTTGAGCATGCAACCCAAGCATCCGAGCTGCCACACTGATTACGTAGCGTGGTTCAGCATTCCCGGATTCCCTCATCTGTCACCTCCGTAGACAATGCAGAAAGAAGCTTCGTCAAGGACGGAGCGTTTTCAACTCCTGAAAGAGCTGCTTCTCGCGCTCCGATAGCCTGGTGGGGAGGACAACCCGCACCTTGGCGTAGAGGTCGCCTCTCACGCTGCCGCCAAGCCGAGGCATCCCCTGCCCGGCCAGGCGAAACACCTTGCCGTTCTGAGTCTCAGGTGGGATCTTGAGGGCTAGTCTCTTGCCCTCTATGGTCGGAACCCGCACCTCGCCTCCCAGAATAGCGTCAAATAGAGTGACCGGCACCTCACTGTGGAGGTCATCGCCGGTTCTCTGGAACCGGCTGTCAGGCCTCAGAGAGACCAGCAGGTAGAGATCGCCCGCCGCACCCCCTCCATACCCCTGACCGCCCTTCCCTGCTATCCTGACCCTGGAGCCATCGTTGACACCCGCGGGAATCTTCACCTCAATCCGGCTCGGACGTACGACTCGCCCCATGCCGCCGCAGGAGGGACAGCCCTCGCCATGGCAGCTTGGGCATGGCTCCTCGACCTGGGTTTCGAGCATGCGGGTGGCCCCGTGGTAAGCCTCATCAAGCGATACCTCAACCGGGTATTCCAGGTCGCGGCCCCGCTGAGCGCGGCGCCCTCTTCTGCCCCCAACCCCACCCAGCACCGATTCGAAGATATCGCCGAAGCCCGCCGCCCCGAGGTCCTCGAACTCCACTCGCGTTCCCCCACCACCCGGGGGGAAACCCCACGACGCCTGCTGCCGTCCCGCCTGGGCAAACTGGTCAGCGTATTGCCACTTGTCCCCGTACTGGTCGTACTTCTTTCGCTTCTCCGGGTCGGAAAGCACTTCGTGAGCTTCATTTATCTCCTTGAACTTGGCCTCGGCCGACTTGTCGCCCGGGTTGACGTCAGGATGATACTGACGGGCCAGCTTGCGATAGGCCTGCTTGACATCCTTGTCGGTAGCATTCCTGCCCACGCCGAGGATGGCATAATAGTCCTTCCCCGCCATTTCAGCGTCCTCCTACGCCGTATTATATAACTTGACAATTCCTTTGTCAAGAACGCAGCCCGAGCAGCCAACAATCGGCTTGTCACTTTTCGGCATGGCGGGACTGAAAGAACCCGGGCTTTGCCTTGACTTCGCCGCACACACGAACCTATAATCGGATTCGGCAATCACCGACGCCGGTTGCCACGGCTATGACGCAGGATGAGAGCGGCGCAGGTGCTTGGTCATCCGGTGAATGGTACGAGAACGGCTGTAGTTGATAGTTGAGGAGGTGGACTGGTCTGAAGACAATCGTTCTCCAGACAGTGGGCTGCAAGCTCAATCAGGCGGAAACGGATTCGTTAGCTCGCAAGTTCCTTGAGGCTGGCTATCAGGTTGTCTCCCCCGGCGCGGCTGCCGACATCTACCTGCTCAATACGTGCACCGTAACCCACGTCGCCGACCAGAAGTGCCGCAAGCTGCTGCGGCTCGCCCATCGAAGCAGCCCAGGCGCTCTCGTCGTGGCCACCGGATGCTATGCAGAACGCGCGTCCTCAGAACTCGCCGGCATCGAGGGTGTGGGGCTCGTTGCGGGAAACCGGGACAAGGTGAGGCTGGTGGAGCTGGTTGAGGGCAGAACCGACGGTAGGAGAGCCAGCGGCAGAGCCGGCAGCCCCGGAAGCTCTCAACTCCGCACCCGCGCCCTCGTGCAGATTCAAGCGGGCTGCAGTCAGGCGTGTTCCTTCTGCGTCGTGCCACGGACCCGAGGGCCCGAACGGAGCAGGCCCGAGGACGAGGTCGTGGCTGAGGTGAAGTCCAGAGTCGCCGAGGGCTGCAAGGAGGTTGTGCTCACCGGCACCAGAATCGGTCGCTACGGCCAGAAAGGAGGCCTCCGGGGACTGATCAAGCGCATACTGGACGAAAGCGACGTGAGGCGGCTGCGCCTGTCCTCTCTCGAGCCATCCGACATCACTTCGGAACTGCTGCGGCTCTGGCAGGAGGAGCGCCTGTGCCCTCATGTCCACATGCCGCTGCAGAGCGGCAGCGATCCCGTGCTAGGCCGAATGGGACGCTCCTATTCCGCGTCTGATTTCCAGCGTGCTGCCTCGCTGGCCCGAGAGGCCGTTCCCGGTTTGGCTTTGACCACGGACATAATGGTGGGCTTTCCCGGCGAGAGCGAGGCCGAATTCAAGGAGAGCTATGATTTCTGTGAAGGCACCGGCTTTGCCGCTATGCACGTTTTCCCCTTTTCCCCACGCCCCGGGACCCGAGCTGCCCAAATGCCCACTGCGGTCAAAGACCAAGAGAAGAAGCGGCGCACGCTTCTGATGCTCGGCCTGGCGAGATGGAGCGCCCAGCGATTCCGGGAGCGCTTCGTTGGGCGAAAGGTGAACGTCCTCTGGGAGAGGCGGAAAGACGGAATCTGGGTCGGGCTCAGCGAGCATTATGTTCGGGTGTTCGCGCGCCGCGACATGCCATTGTCCAACGCATTGTTGCCGACCGACGTAGTCGCCCAGAGGGAGGATGGCCTATGGGGCGAAATCCACGCCGCATAGGCTTCAG
>CAZBET010000047.1:0-8804 GCA_964490995.1 uncultured Dehalococcoidia bacterium | reverse complement strand
ACGTGATGAAGGAGTACTACAAGCAGCCCGAAGAAACGAAGAAAGCGTTCAACAAGGACGGGTGGTTCCGCACAGGCGACCTGGGCACAATGGATGACAAAGGGTACATTAAGATCACCGGAAGGCTCAAGGACATGTTCATCACGGGTGGAGTCAATGCCTATCCGGCGGAGATCGAGCACTTCCTCGCCACGCACCCCAAGATAAGCATGGTTTCTGTGGTAGGTGTGCCTGACAGGAGAATGGGCGAGGTCGCGATGGCCTTCGTCAAGCTGAGGGAGGGTCAGACCGCCACCGAGGAGGAGATAATAAAGTTCGCCAGGGAGAAGATGGCGAACTTCAAAGCGCCGAAGTACGTCAAGTTCGTGAATGAGTTCCCCATGACGGCGACGGGCAAGATTCAGAAGTTCGTGCTCAGAGACCAAGCTGTAAAAGAGAAGGGACTGAACAAGCAGCAGTGAAACCTAGTGAGTTCTACGAAACGTATCGCAACAGGCATCAACTGGCGGAGAGGTGGAAGCAGGAAGGGAAGAAGGTACTCGGTTACTTCTGCAACTACGTTCCGGAGGAGCTGGTCTACGCGACGGGTGCCATCCCCGTACGCATAAGGGGGACCACCCAGAACATAGATTTGGCGGATGCGCACCTGCCTGCCTTCTGCTGCTCCTTCATGCGGAGCGCTCTCGACCAGGCGCTGAAGGGCCGCTATGCGTACCTGGACGGCATGGTGTTTCCGAAGTCATGCGACATGACCCGGGCTCTGTACAGCATCTGGAAGCGCAACATCCATCTGCCGTACTACTACTTCCTGCCTGTGCCGGGTAAGCAAACCGATGCGGCTGTAGAGTTCTTTGCTGAGGAGCTGCGGCAGTTCAAAGAGTCGCTTGAGGGGCACACCGGTCAGAAGATAACTGACAAGTCACTGAAGAATGCCATCAGAGCATATAATGAGAACCGAAGACTCATGGAGGATGTCTACAGGCTGGGTCTTGGTGATGCTCCGCCCATTTCTGGGAGCGAGCGCTATGGGATATGTCTTGCGGGCGTCGTGATGCCGAAGGAAGAGCACAGCGCGATGCTGCGGAAGCTGCTCGAGAAGCCTCCGACTGCGGCCTCCTCCAGGAAGAAGGTGAGGCTCCTCGTGGCGGGGAACACCTTCGAGGAGATCGGGCTTCTTCAGGCTTTGGAGGAAAGCGGCGCGGATGTAGTGGTTGACGACCTGGACCTGGGCACTCGCTACTATGGCGCTCCTGTTGATGAGAGCGCTGAGCCTTTTCGGGCACTTGCGGAACGCTATCTGCGAAAGGTCCTGTGCGCCTGCAAACACCCCGCTCAGGCCAGAGTGGAACGGATGCTTGAGTTGGCGAGGCAATACCGGGCGAAGGGCACAGTCATGGTGATCCAGAAGTATTGCGACACGCACCTGTATGACCGTCCCTGGATTGAGAGCAGGCTCAAGGAAGAGAAGATGCCGGTGCTGGTGGTCGAACATTCCGATACCGGCTGGGTCGGTGGCAAGTTCAAGACCATGGTTCAGGCGTTCATCGAAATGTTGGAGTAGTTGAGCCTTGGATAGCAAACAAGAGAAGCCGACAACCCCGTTCAAGCCAGCGAGGCTGGCGTCGTCAGCGGCTTTGGGGGCCCTCAACGAGAAGTATTATCGGGACCTGGCCAGCGCCAAGACCGAAGGCAGGCCGGTGCTCTGGATCACCTCAATGGCCCCTATCGAGCTGGTGTACGCCTTCGATGGCATTCCGTTCTTTCCCGAGAACTACGCTGCGCTGTGCTCATCGCGCAGAGTGGCTGAGGAACTGTGCCGGGCCGGGGAAGCGAGGGGCTATGCACAGGAGCTGTGCGCCTACGCCCTCTGCATGTTCGGGTCCATATTCGAGAAGAAGGGCGCCTTCGGCGATGCGGGGCCGCCGGCCCCGGACGTTCTCCTGGCCACCCAGGGCGCTTGCGCAACCCACCCCAAGTGGTGGGAGGCCATGCAAAGGCATTTCAACTGCCCGATGGTCATCGTGGATGCTGCCTACATCGTGGACAGCGACACGCTGGCCGACCGCTACAAGGACTACTTCACTGCGGAACTGAAGGAAGCTGCGAATCAGATCGCGCGGTACACCAACAAGAAGCTTGACATGGACAAGCTGCGCGAGGTGGTGGCCCTCTCAGACCGCGCCAGCGAGTTGTGGGACGAAATCGACGCACTCCGAGCGGCTGTGCCCACGCCCATAAGCCAGATCGACGTCTTCACCTGTCTCTTCGCGCTGGTCACCCTTAAGGGGACGAAGGCAGCCGTGGATTTCTACGTTCAGCTTCGGGATGAAATCAAGGACCGCGTGGACAAGGGGATCGGTTTCGTACCCAATGAGAGATTCCGCCTTATCTGGGACCTGTTCCCCGTGTACCACAATATGCGGCTCCTGAACTACTTCGCTGAGTTCGGTGGAGCGTTCGTGACCGACCTCTACGGAAACGCATTCAGTGGCCGCTTGAACCCTTCCGACCCGTTCGGCAGTCTGGCGGAAAGGTATCTGAGCTTCTTCATGCGAGCCGCCTCGTGGGGGAAGGCCGAGCTCTACAAGAAGCGGGCGCAGAAGTATCGAGTGGACGGCGTTGTGTTCCACTCCAACAGATGCTGCAGATGCTTCTCCGCCGAGCAGCCTGACATGGGCAACATACTCAGAGATGAACTGGCTCTTCCAGGGATGAAGTTCGAGGCCAATATGGTAGACCCCAGGGGCTATGACGACGCTCAGGTTAAGGGCCAGATTGAGGCTTTTATCGAGATGTTGGAAGCTCGAAAGTATCCAAAACAAAAGGGAGGGTAATACTAGTGGATTTCAACCTGACCGAGCAGCAGCAGATGTTCAAGAACTCGGTGAAGAAGTTCGCCGAGGCGGAGTTCCCGCCTCTGGTGGAGACGATGGACGTCCGCAACGACTTCCCCCACGAGATTCGGCCAAAGCTGGCCGCGATGAATCTCTACGGGATTCCGTTCGACCCAAAGTACGGTGGGGCCGGTTCGGACCACGTCAGCCTGGTTCTAGCCCTTGAGGAGATCGCCAAGATACTGGCGTCCCTGGCGATACACATCCAGTTGCAGCATGTGGTCAACGACAGGTTCAATAAGCTGGCCACCGAGGCCCAGAAGAAGCAATGGATGCCCGCCATCTGCGAGGCGAAGAAAGTGGGTTGCTTCGGCTTTACGGAGCCGGACACCGGCTCGAACCCCAAGATGATTAAGACCGTGGCGAAAGAGGTGAATGACGGCTTCGTTCTGAACGGAACCAAGAGGTTCATCACCAATGCTCCGTGGGCCGATGTGATGTGCGTGTTCGCTAAACTGGAGGGCGACATCAGCCTGTTCTTCGTTGAAACGGACAGGAAGGGCTTCTCCACTACGAAGAAGATGGACAAGCTTGGGCTGAGGGGCACGGACCTTTCCGACGTGATACTGGATGACGTACACGTCCCCAAGGACCACCTGATGGGGGGCAGGGGTGGCAAGTTCGATGCGCTGAAGGACGCCATGACCATCGGCAAGTTGTGCCTGAGCGCGCAGTGCGTGGGGCTTATGCAGGCATCTCTTGAAGAGGCCATCAAGTATTCCATGACAAGGATGCACTTCGATGAGCCCATCTTCGAATTGCAGGCCATTCACTGGCTGCTGGCCGAGATGGCGTCGAGACTTGAGGCGTCGCGCTGGCTGGTGTACCGGGGTGCTTTCCTCAAGGACCAAGGTCAGGACACCATCAAGGATATGGCCATAACGAAGCTCTTCGTCACTTCGACAGCGGTGGACGTTTGCCGGTGGGGTATGCAGGTGCACGGCGCCTACGGAATAAGCAAGGAATACAAGATCGAGCGGCTCTTCAGGGATGCCAAGATGTATGAGTTGCTGGAGGGCACCTCTGAGATTCAGAGAGAGTTGATCGTCAAGCGTCTGCCCCGGTAGGAGGTTTGCGCCCTCGCCGCGTGTCGGCACCCGGCAAGCTGGCTTTTGGCCCTAACCTGGCGTAAGGAGGATCAGCATGGATTTCAAGCGTTCGGATGAGCAAGTCAAGCTGAGAAAAGAGTTTTTCGACTTCTGCGAGAAGCTGGAGAAACAGAAGCCGCCGGCCATGACGGGGCTGGAAGGCATATACGATACCGACGACGGCTGGGTGTTCCATCTCCAGTGTGCCAGGGAGTTCGCCAAGAAAGGGTGGCTTTCGCTGGGATGGCCCGGAGAGTACGGTGGCCAGGGGACGATCATGGACAAGGTCTACCTGGCTGAAGCTAGCGGCTACTACGATGTACCCGGAGTCGATGTATTCGGCGTGGATATGCTGGCTCCCACCCTTCTGGCGGCGGCAAGCGATGACATAAGGAAGGAGTTCCTGCCGTCGATCCGCTCAGGCGAGCGAATGTGGTGCGAGCTGTGGAGCGAGCCCAACGCGGGCTCGGACCTGGCGGCCCTTTCTACCTCGGCTGTGAGAAAAGGCGATGAGTATGTTATCAACGGACAGAAAATCTGGAGCACAGGGGCTCACCGCGCACACTGGGCGTTTGCGCTGGTAAGAACCGACCCTCACGCCGACCGCAAGCAGAAGGGCATCACATTTCTGCTGTTCGACATGAAGACACCGGGGGTGACGGTCAAACCGCTTCTCTACATGGATGGGGGGCATCTTTACAACGAGGTCTTTCTCGATGACGTTCGTGTACCTGTGAAGAATATTGTGGGGAAAGAGAACGAGGGCTGGGGTGTGACTCAGACGCTGGCAGCGTTCGAGAGGTCGAACCTGAACGCGATTATGGCTATGCACCGGCAGCTCGAGGAGTTGGTGGAGTACTGCAACGAGACCAAGGTGCAGGGGCGTCTGCTCGCGAGGGACCCACTGGTCCGCAACAGGCTGGCGCAAGTGGCATGTGAGCTGTGGGCGGCGCACGCTCTTGCCTATCGGATCGTCGATGCCCAGAGCAAGAACGAGATGGCTGCGTTCGACGCTTCAGCAGTGAAGGTCTTCTCGGGCGAGCTGCAGGCGCGGATGGCCCGGCTGGGAGCCGACATACTCGGTGTATACGGTCAGGTGAAACACTCTAAGTGGGCCACCTTCGAGGGCTTCTTCGAGAAATGGTACCAGCAGTGCTTCATCCTGAACGTCGCCATGGGCACCAACGAAATACAGAGGAACATCATTGCGTGGTACGGTCTCGGTCTGCCCCGGATGAAATAGTCGAAGTTGGGCCAGAAGGAGCAGTGTCATGGACATAGCTTTTACCGAAGAACAGGAAATGCTCAAGAAGGCGGCGAGTGACTTCCTCGCGGCGGAATGTCCCAAGAAGCTGGTGAGAGAGCTCGAGGAGAGCGAGAAGGGATACTCCCCCGAGGTCTGGAAGAAGATGGCCGGCCTGGGATGGCAGGGGATGGTGATTCCGGAGCAGTATGACGGAATGGGCATGACCTTTCAGGACTTGACCATCCTCCTCGAACAAATGGGGAGGAACATTCTTCCCGGGCCTTTCATCCCTACTGTGGTTGAAGGGGCGATACCCATCCTCGACGCGGGCAGCGAGGAACAGAAGAAGGAGTTCCTGCCGAGGGTGGCCAAAGGGGAGTTGATACTCACCATGGCATATCTGGAGCCCAAAGGGATACGCGACGCCTCGGGAATAACCTTGAAGGCAAGCGCGGCAGGTGAGAACTTCGTGCTCAAGGGAGCCAAAGTGTTCGTGGAGATGGCGAATGTCGCCGACTACATCAGCTGCGTGACGCGGACCAGCAAGGGCGCTACGCCGGATGACGGGATAACCCTGTTCATGGTGGACGCGCGGAGCCCTGGCGTGCGTTGCGAGGTTATCCCCACGATAGCCATGGACAAGCAGTGCGAGGTGCGCTTCGACAACGTCGTCGTTCCCAAGAAGAACGTGCTGGGCAAGCTGGACAAGGGACGGGCCATCGTGGCGAAGGCCATCGAGAAAAGCGTGATCGCCAAATGCGCTGAGTCTATTGGCGGGATGCAGGCGGCCGTTGACATGACGGTGGCCTACTGCAAGGAAAGGGTCCAGTATGACCGGCCGATAGGCGCCTTCCAGGCGCTTCAGCACATAATGGCCGACATGTGGATTGTGACCCAGACCAGCAGGTATCTGGTCTATCAGGCGGCCTGGATGGAGTCTGAGGGACTGCCCTGTGCCCTGGAAGTGGCCATGGCCAAGGCCTATGTTAATGAGAGCTACAAATGGGTGACTGACAGGGCAGTGACTCTGCACGGCGGCATTGGCACCAGCAGAGAGCACGATGTCGGGCTGTACTACAGGAGAGCGAAAGCTGCGGACGCGGCTTTTGGCGGCACGGATTTCCAGAGGGAACTAGTGGCACAACGGATAGGGCTGGTTTCGTGAGATTGCCGGGCCAGCACCTCTTAGCCTAGGGTGGGTCCGAGGCCGTGGTCGCCGCGGTCGAATTTGTCCTGGGGCTTTTCGAGGGCCCGGGGCAAAGTTGGAGAAGGGCAAGCCCTCTGAGGAAATGGAGCGGGAGACGGGACTCGAACCCGCGACAGCCTGCTTGGAAGGCAGGAACTCTACCACTGAGTTACTCCCGCAGACCGGAAGGTATTCTACCCCCAGACACCTCGTTTGTCAAAGGACACCAATGAATCCGACGGATGACATCTCATTCGCATCGATGGGCAGCTTGGCCTATTGTCTGACAGGAAAACGGAGGGCTTCCTGACGGGACGCTGTGCTGTGGTGTTGCCGTGCGTCCTTGGTAGGGCCTGGTGCTAAGGTGAGACAATGAGGATTTGCCTGCTGACCTACAGAGGCAACATGTACTGCGGTGGGCAGGGGATCTATGTCTACTACCTAGCGAAGGCCCTGCGTAACCTCGGGCACGAAGTCCACGTAATGTCTGGGCCCCCTTACGCTTCCGTCCCGGAGGGCGTTGCGCTTCACGAGATCGAGGGCCTGAATCTGTACGAGACAGATGGTCTGTCCTCACTAGGTCACCCGCTTCGGCTGTTCGAGCCGTTCAACCTGTACGAAGTCGCCGGGGCTAGGCTGGGCACGTTTCCCGAGATTTGCGCGTTCAGCATGAGGGCGTACATTAAGCTCCGCCAACTGACATCCCGAGAGAGGTTCGACATAATCCATGACAACCAGACTCTGGGCTACGGTCTCCTTCTAGCCAAGGGACTGGGGACCCCGATCGTTGCCACGATACACCATCCTATCTTCATAGACATGAAGGCTGACTTGGCGCAAGCCAGGAGGTTTGTAAACAAGATTAGGCGCGGGACGTTCTACTCATTCCTTGTGATGCAGCATATCGTAGCCAAGAGGATGGACAGGGTCATATCCGTCTCAAGCATTTCCGCCGAGGACGCGATACGCGTCTTCAAGTTGAAGCGGGAAAGGGTCAGGGTGGTTCCCAACGGCATCGACACTGATGTCTTCAGACGTGGTGATCACGTGGAGAAAGAGCCCAATCGTGTTGTCATGGTGGGCAACACCGAGGACAGAAAGAAGGGCGTGGTTTACCTGCTGAAGGCGATCCAGATGCTCAAAGATGACACGGACGTCAAGCTGACCATCGTTGATCGGCCCGGAGAACACACTAAATACGCGCCGAGGCTCGTGCACGAGTTGGGATTGGATGAAAGAGTCACCTTCACCGGTCGGCTGACCGTCGATGAGCTGGTGAGACAGTATGGCATGGCCGAGGTCGCAGTTACTGCATCGGTTTACGAGGGGTTCGGCCTGCCTTGCGCTGAAGCGATGTCCTGTGGCACGCCGGTTATCGCGACGAGGGCTGGAGCGCTCCCTGAAATAGTGGGGAGCGATGGTGCGGGGATACTTGTTCCGGCTGCGGATCCTGCTGCATTGGCAGCAGCCATAAGGCAGGTTCTCTGGGACGGTCGCCTGAAACGAGAAATGGGCGAGAAAGCCAGAAGACGAATCGAGCAGTCGTTTAGCTGGGAGGTTGCGGCCAGGAAGACACTGGAGGTCTACCAGGAGGTGCGGTAGTTGCTCACTGTTGACTTCGGACTCTTGCGGGTCAAAGGCGGTGAGCGGATATTGGACGTGGGTTGTGGCCCTGGCAGGCACAGTTGGTACGTCTGCAGCCTCGACCATTGTTCAGTGTATGCGATGGACTACGATCTGGAGTCGCTCCAGAAGGCAAGGTACATGCTTGGCATGATGGATAGCGACAATATCAGCAAAGGGAAGTGGAGCGTGCTCCGGGGCGACGGCATGAAGATGCCCTTTAGAGATGAGACTTTTGACAAGATCATCTGCTCAGAGGTGTTGGAGCACGTCATCGACGATGAGAGGGGCGTGCGGGAACTGGTGAGAGTCCTGAAAGACGATGGTGAGCTGGCTGTCAGCGTGCCCGCGTACCTGCCGGAGACCATCTGCTGGGGGCTGTCCGAGAAGTATCACACCAATGCGGGGGGACACATACGGATATACCGCCAGAGTGAACTAATCGAGATGCTGTGCCGCAACGACCTGACCGTGTATGCCGTTCGGCACAAGCACGCCTTTCATTCGATCTACTGGATATTGCGCTGTGTTTTCGGGGTGAGGAACGAGAACGCAGTAGTCCCGGCCCTGTATCACAAGTTCCTGACCTGGGACATGGAGGAGAAGTACCTGTTCTTCCGGAGCCTTGAAGGGGTATTGGACGATTTTTTCGCCAAGAGCGTTGTCGTCTACCTGAAGAAGACCCCGAAACGGCAGGCGCGGCCGGCCACTTGAGCTAGGCCCACCTCCAGAAGGCTCGGTGCCCCTTGACCTCGTGCTTTAGAAGC
>CAZBET010000046.1:0-8881 GCA_964490995.1 uncultured Dehalococcoidia bacterium | reverse complement strand
CCTTTGCAGGCCCGAAGCTTTGCATACTCTAAGATTATACCCTTTCCTGTCAAGCTTTTTTCCCCTTTGGCAAAGGGGGATAGAGGGGGATTTGCCTCCGCGCTCGCCCTCGAGGCTGGAAGACGTTTCGCACAAGGCATGTCCTTGCCTCGGAGACGCACGCGGGATATAATAGCGGGCGCCTGTCGCTCTTGTTGGCGGGCACGCTACTCGGATTCACTCCACTTTCAGGAGGTGTCGTTGTGCACTGGCTGTATCTCGCTCTGGCAATTGCTCTGGAAGTCTGCGGGACCACCTGTATGAAGCTGTCCGGGGGATTCTCAAGGCTGACGCCCTCGGTGCTCATGTTCGTCTTCTACATACTGTCTTTCACCGCCTTCGTCTTCGCTCTGAGACGCATAGATCTGAGTGTTGCCTACGCCATCTGGGCCGCGCTGGGCGTGCTCCTGATAGGTGTCATCGGCGTTCTCTACTTCAAGGAGCCCGTAAGCGCCCTCAAGATAGCTTCGACGGCACTCGTAGTCGCAGGCGTCGCCGGCCTGTATTACAGCGGGGTGGGGCACTGAGAAACTCGACAGGGGCTAAGGGGGCTATCCACCCGTGGACTCGATTGAGCTTGCCCCCCTTTTCCGATATAATCGAGTCCGTTATCGGGGCGGGCGGCGCCAAGGCGTTTAGCGGGTCGCTCGCCTGCGCGTGCTTCTGACAGGTTCGGATGCAGCACTCTGGCCGTATCCCCTTCTTCTCGCCGGCGCTCCGGCTGGTTCTGATAAGCTTCCTCTTCAACCTCTCGATCGAGACCTCCGGCATCTTCCTGCCGCTGCGCGCCCGCAGCCTGGGGGCGTCGGATCTCGAAGTGGGCCTGATCGCTGCGTCCTACGGCATGGCCTACTTCATTTCGTGCTTCCTCTTCGGCAGGGAGTCAGACTTCCGCGGTAGAATGCCGTTCATCCGGTACGGGCTGATCCTTGCCGCAGTGGCTTATGTTCCTCAGCTCTTCGCTCCGACCCCTATGACATTGCTGATAGCCAGGGGCGTGGTCGGTTTCTGTCTGGGTGTGTCATCGGCGGCCCTAATGGCCTACGTCTACGAGGTGGGGGGCGAAGTCGGCAGCTTCGCGTCCTACGGGTCGCTGGGGTGGTTCTTCGGCACGGTAGTCGCGGGGGCGACCAGGGACGTGGACGCCCTGTTCATTGCGAGTTCCGTCGCTTCGGGCATCGCCTTCCTGATATCGCTTACGCTTCGGGAAGAGCGGGTGAGCCCCATCAGGGTTGCCGTTTTCCCGGCACGGACGATCTGGGCGAACCGCAAGATATACCTGCCGTTCTTGCTCAGACACACGGGGGCCGCTGCCATCTGGTCTATCTTTCCGCTTTACCTGTCGGGCATCGGTGCTAGCCTGTCGATGATCGCGGTCATCGATGGGATCAACACGGGGGGGCAATTCGTATTCATGCAGCTCATTCGGCGGTTCAAGCCGGTGCGCATCTTCATCATCGGCCTGGTCGCTTCGGTGATTGTTTTCGCTGTCTATGGCGTGGCGACGAACTACCTGCAGTTGATCCCGGTTCAGATACTCCTTGCTCTGGCCTGGTCCGGGCTGTTCGTCGGGGCACTGAACTATCTGCTCTGGAAGAACGTGGAACGCGGCACGGCCGTTGGTATGCTCTACTCCACCAGCTCCCTGGCGGGAGGCATCGGCCCCTTCCTGGGGGGCGCGATATCGCAGGCGTGGGGATTCCCCGCGTTGATGTACGTTTCCTCCGGACTCAGCTTCGTGAGCCTGCTGGCCGCGCGGGGGCTGGGCGCAGCCAAAGGGGGGAAGCCCACCGCAGGGGCGACTCACTGAGTCGCCCGAGGGTGAGGGGACGGGCCACACGATTGCCAGCCGCCGGGCGGCCGGCCGGTCGGCGCTACACCCGTAGCAGGCTTGCGCTGCTTGCGCTATAATAGACAACAATGCGCGGGATCAGATTGGAGGAGAGGCCGTGGCAGCAAGGAGCAAGGGAAGAGACGTGGTGAGAGCTGCAATCGTTGGAGCGACTGGGATAGTGGGGCAGCAGTTCATTGTTGCCTTGCACAAGCATCCCTGGATAAGGATAGCTTCGCTGGCCGCCTCGGAGCGGTCGGCGGGACGCAGCTACAAGGAAGCGCTCACCGACCCCAAGACCGGCGCCTTCAGGTGGTACTGCGATGAACCTCCGGCGCCTGAGGCCATGGACCTGCCGGTGCAGAACGCGAACGAACTCGACTGCTCGGACGTCGACCTCGTATTCTCCGCCATTGAATCCGAGCAGGCCCAGATACTGGAGCCGAAGTTCGCCGCCACCAGGGCTGTGATAAGCACAGCATCCGCTTTTCGATATGAGAAGGACGTGCCGATTCTGATCCCGGGCATAAACTCGGGGCACGCGGCCCTGCTCAGGCAGCAGCAGGCACGCGGCTGGAAGGGCTTCGTAACCCCCATCCCGAACTGCACCACCACCGGGCTGGCAATAACGCTGAAGCCGATCTACGATGCCTTTGGCATACGGATGGCGATCGTGACCTCGCTTCAGGCGATGTCCGGGGCGGGGCGCAGCCCGGGAGTAATCGGGATAGACATCATAGATAACGTGATCCCCTTCATAGCCAGCGAAGAGGAGAAGGTGCAGCGGGAGACCCAGAAGATACTGGGCGCTTTCGCTGGCAACGCCATTCAGCCCGCGAAGTTCGCGGTCAGTTGCACCTGCACCCGCGTGAACGTGAGGGAGGGCCACACCGAGTCGGTTTTCGTATCCACCGAGAGGGCCTGCGAGCCGGAGGATGTCGCGCGCGTCATGCGGGAGTACGCCGGGCTCAAAGGCCTGGGGCTGCCTTCAGCGCCAGAGCAGATGATTGTGGTGCGCACCGACCCCTTCCGTCCTCAGCCCCGGCTCGACCGCGACACCGACAACGGCATGGCCACCGTTGTGGGCAGGATCAGGAAGGATACCGCGCTGGAGAACGGCGTCAAGTACGTGCTCGTCTCGCACAATACCAAGATGGGCGCGGCGCGCGGCGCAGTGCTCGTCGCCGAACTCCTCATCAAGGAAGGCTACATCGCGTAGGGAACGGCTACAAAGACGACCACAGTAGGGGCGACCGGCCGGTCGCCCCTACTTCTTTTTCGCCTTGGCCGAGTTGACGCCTTAGTCGGCGTAGAAGGATATGCCCAGTACACCAGGGCCGGCGTGCACCCCCATTCCCGGCGTAAACTCGGTGAGGTAGAGTTCCTTGCAGTTGAACCTAGAGGCTATCTTGGCCTTGAGCTTCTCGCCTTCCTCCAGCTCATCAGCATGGTGCACGTTGACATGCACAGGCGCACTGCCCACTTTGTTGGCCATCAGCTTGAGCATCACCTCCACCGCCCTTGCGGTCGTCCTGGGACGCGCCACAGGCATTGTCTCCCCGACGGCGGGGGTGTGCTCCACAATCGGCTTCATGTTCAGTGCGGTGGCAGCCCAGGCTGCCGCCCTGCCGGTGCGGCCGGTCCTGGCAAGGTAGAACAGTGTGTCGAGCATGGCCACAAGCCGGGCCTTCGCCATGACTCTTTGTGCGACGTTGATGACCTCGGGCAAGTCAGCCCCCCGCTCGGCGGCACGAGCCGCCTCCAGCGCGATGAATCCCACCACACCTGCCGCGCCGCGGCTATCCAGCACTTCGATGGGCGTGCCGGGAATGACCTCCTTTGCCCTGTCCCTTGCCACCAGGGCAGCCTCGTAGGTCTTGCTCTGCAAAGACGTGACGGTTGTGCAGAACACGCTTTCGGCCTTCTTGCTGAGGTCGGTGTAGGCCTCCAGGAAATCGCCTACCGAAGGGGTCGACGTGGTGGGCAGCTCCTTTCTCTTCCGCATGATCTTGTAGACCTCGCCAGGCGTTATGTCAACGCCGTCACGGTAGCTCTTGCCCTTGTGGATTATGTACAGCGGGACCAGCCGGATGTCGTACTTCTCCACCAGCTCGCGTGGCAGACAACACATTCCGTCAACAACGACAGCCACCTTCTTCATTCGCATGTGCCCTTTCTGAATGAGATGTCCCGGGGTTTCAACTCCCCGGGTTCTAGATTCCGGCGTTGAGTATTCCGAGCAGGTCGAGTCCTTTGATTATCATGGTCACAGCTATGGCAGCGAGCAGCAGGCTGAACACCTTGGAGACAGCCTTGAGTCCCCCCTGTCCCAAGAATCCCGCGATCCGGTTCCCCGCCAGAAAGATCAGCCAGGCTACGAACAGGTTCAGCAGGAACGAGACCAGAACCATGTACAGGGGGAACTGGCCGGGCCCTGCAAGCAACAGAAGCGTAGTTATTGTGGCTGGCCCCACCGTTAGCGGCGTGCCGATGGGGACGACGGCGACCATCTCTTCCTTGACCGCATCGACGAGGCGGCCCGTCAGCATGTAGTTGACAGAAAGCACCAGGAGAATAAGGCCCCCGGCGATGGCAAAGGCCCCTACAGAAATCCCCATCACGTCGAGGATGAACTTGCCGAAGAACAGAAATGCCAGGCCGACCAGGGCAGCGGTTAGAACAGCGAGGTGGATCATCTTCCGCCGCTCGCTCACGGACATGTCCTGGCTTATGGAGATGACAAAGGGCAGAGTGCCCAGAGCGTCGATGACAATGAACAGGGGGACGAAGGTCAATACGAAGGCCTGAGAGGTGCTGTACACAGTCCGTATCCCGGCTTGCGCGAGCTTGGCTTAAATACTAGAGAGGCAATCGCAGATTGTCAACGCGCATTGCCAGCGGTGCCCACCTGCCAGCGCAATTGCCTCTTGCCATTTGACTGGGCTCCCCGACGCTGTTAGAATGCTCGCCCAAGACCCGCAAATAGGCACGGGGTACGTTCGGTGGCGTGGTCTTGGGTCTCAGGCGGAGGCCGAACAACTCGGAGGGAGAGGGGGTACCGGCAGTGAAGAACTACGACGTGGTGGTGGTCGGCTCAGGAGCGGGGATGTCGATCGCGGATGCGGCATTGGCCAAAGGTCTCAAGGTTGCCCTCGTCGATCGAGGGCCCCTTGGGGGCACCTGTATGAATGTGGGTTGCATCCCTTCGAAGATGCTGATCTATCCTGCCGACAGAGTTGCGGACATACAGGGGGCAAGGAAGCTCGGCGTGGGGGCGCAGATAGGCAACATCGATTTCGTTGCCGTAATGGAGCGGATGAGGAAGAGCAGGCAGGAGAGCCGGGCCTACGTCCGCAGCGGGGTGTCGCAGTCGCAGAACCTGGACCTCTATGAGGCTGAAGGGCATTTTGTGGCCGACTACACTTTGGAGGTGAGCGGAGAGAGTGTCCAGGGCAAGAAGGTCTTCATCGCCTCCGGGTCGCGGCTTCTGATACCTCCCATCAAGGGCGTTGACACCATAGACTATCTGACAAACGAGAACCTACTGGAGCTGAACGAGCTGCCGGCAAGCGTCATAATCATCGGAGGCGGCTACGTTGGGCTGGAATATGCGCACTTCTTCGCGGGGATGGGCGCCAAGGTCACGATACTGGAGGCGCTCGACAGGCTTGCGCAGCCGGAAGAGCCGGAGATATCAAAGCTGCTGGAACAGCAACTGCGAAAGCGCATGGGCATCTACCTGAATACCCAGGCCGAGGAGATCAAGAAGGAGGACCGCTACTGCACGGTGCTTGTCAGGAACAGGGCCGGCGGCAAGGCCGAGGAGTTCTCCGCCGAGAGGGTCATGATCGCTGTGGGAAGAAGGTCAAATGCCGATCTGCTGAAGGTGGAGAACACGGGGGTCGAGGTGGACAAGAGGGGCTACATCAAGGTCGATGACTATCTGGAGACAACCAAGAAGGACATCTTCGCCTTAGGGGATGCCGATGGGCAGCAGATGTTCACGCACGTCGCGAACAAAGAGGCGGCTGTAGCCTGGCACAACGCCACCAGCAAGAAGAAGGTGAAGATGGACTACACCGCCGCGCCCCATGCCATCTACACGCACCCTCAAGTTGCCTCGGTCGGCCTCACCGAGGAGGCCGCGCGAAAAGACCGTCACGTGTTGGTGGGGAGGGCGAGGTACTGGGACGTGGCTGGTGGCGAAGCCATGATGGAGGAGGAAGGCTTTGCCAAGGCGATTGTGGACGGGCACAGCAGGACGATACTGGGGTTCCACATAATCGGTCCCTACGCCCCGATACTGATTCAAGAAGTGGTCAATGCCATGGCAGCGGGCGGCCACGTGGACACCATTACCGAGAGCATGCATATACACCCGGCCCTCACCGAACTGGTTGTGAAGGCCTTCGAGAACCTGGAACACGCGTGATGCCGGGCTCAGGTGTCACATGCCGATGCCCACTCTTGCATGGGCGTTCACTTGAAGCAGGCATCGGCTGCCGGGCAGCCCGGACAGTGGGCGTTTCTCTATGTCACCCTGAGCGCAGCGAAGGGTCTCCGAGATTCTGCGCGTCCTTTTCACCTGCGACTGTTCCTATATTCAGGCAGAGGCTGGACGCTGATGATCTGGCTTCCCGCGATGAGCGCATCCACAGCGACTCTTGCAGTGTCGATGGAGGTGAAACAGGGAATGCGCCGTTCCGTGGCGGCGCGACGTATCTCGAAGCCGTCCCTCATCGGTACACGACCTCCGGTCGGGGTGTTCACCACAACATTCACAGTCCCGTCGCGGATAACGTCGAGCACGTTGGGATGGCCCTCGCTAATCTTCTTGCTGATCATTGTAACCTCTAGCCCCACAGCCTGGAGAAGAGCGGATGTCCCCTCGGTGGCATAGAGCTTGTACCCCATCCGGGCAAGCTTCCTTGCCATGGGAAGAGCCGCTGGTTTGTCTCTGTCAGCGATGCTGAGCAGTATCGAGCCCTGAGCCGGAAGGGCCAGCCCCGCGGCCAGGAGCGCCTTGGCCAGGGCCGCATTAAAACTGTAGTCTATCCCCATGACCTCTCCCGTCGACTTCATCTCGGGGCCGAGGTAGGTATCCACGCCCGGCAGCTTTGACATGGAGAATACGGGGGCTTTGATTCCCACCAGCCTCTGCTTCTTCCAGAGTCCGCTGGAATAGCCCTGCTCCTTCAGGCTCACGCCCAACACGACCTTCGTAGCTATCCGGACCATCGGCACCCCGGTGACCTTTGAGATAAAGGGCACAGTCCTGCTGGAACGCGGGTTCACTTCGAGCACATATACAGTGGAGCCCCGGCCATCGCTGTTAGGCACAATCACATATTGGACGTTCATCAGCCCCTTGACGCCGAGCGCCAACCCGATGCGCACCGCGTACTCCACCATGCGGTCAACCTCTCTCTCGCTGAGGTGGACCCCCGGGTATACTGCCATGGAGTCACCGCTGTGCACACCGGCGCGCTCTATGTGCTCCATGATACCCGGTATGAGCACTGTCTCGCCGTCGCACACAGCATCTACCTCTGCTTCTTTGCCCTCCAGGTACTTGTCTATGAGAACAGGTTTCTTGGGGTCGAGCTCCGCGGCGCGCTTCATGAAGAGCACCAGTTCGCTCGGTTTGTAGACGATTTCCATCGCCCTGCCCCCCAGCACATAGCTGGGGCGTACCAGGACGGGATAGCCGATGTGCTGAGCGGTATTGAGGGCATCCTCCGCCGTGAACACGCCAGCCCCGGGCGGCTGAGGTATGCCCAGCAGGCTGAGGAACTCCTCAAAACGCTTGCGGTTCTCAGCCAGGTCAATGGTCTCGGCGCTGGAACCGATTATCGGCAGCCCGGCACGGGCGATTGGCTGCGCCAGGTTTACCGCTGTCTGCCCGCCGAACTGGACTATCGAAGGTGGAGGGCCTTCGCCTTTCCCGGTGTCTGCCTCGTTCTCCAGCATGTCCCTGATGCTTTCCTCATCGAGCGGCTCGAAGTAGAGGCGAGAACTGGTATCGAAATCGGTGGATACCGTCTCGGGGTTTGAGTTCACCATTATGCTCTTGACACCTTCCTCCTGGAGGGCCCAGGCCGAGTGCACGCTGCAGTAGTCGAATTCAATGCCCTGCCCGATACGTATGGGGCCCGATCCAATGACCACCGCTTTGGGCCCTTGAAGGGGCTCCGCCTCGTTTTCAGCCTCGTAGGTGCTGTAGAAATAGGGTGTTTCGGCAGCGAACTCAGCGGCGCAGGTATCCACCATCTTGTACGCTGGACGTATCTTCCAGTCTCGCCGCACTCCCCGCACCTGCTCCGGCAGCCTGTCACACAGTGTCCCGATCTGCTCGTCGGAGAAGCCCAATCTCTTGGCGTCTCGGAGCAGCTCGGGCGTCAGCTTCTCGGAAAGGAGCCGCTTCTCCATTATCACGATGCTATGGAATCTATCCATGAACCAGGGGTCTATGCCGGTGCGACGGCACAGGTCTTCAACCGTCGCGCCGCGACGCAGCGAAGCCATCAACGCCCACAGCCTGAGATCGTTGGGTTCCAGGGGATAGGAGTCTCTTGCCTTCCACCGCGGGTCTTCCCAGAGAAGGGACCTGCCGCCAATCTCCAGCGACCTGACGGCTTTCTGTAGAGCCGCCTCAAAGCACCGGTCCAGGGCCATGGCCTCGCCGGTGGACTTCATCTGGGTGCCGATGATGCGATCGCCTGAAGCGAACTTGTCGAAAGGCCAGCGTGGTATTTTGACCACGCAGTAGTCTATGGCAGGCTCGAAGGCCGCGGTCGTCTTGCCCGTCACCCTGTTGGCTATCTCATCAAGCCGCCTGCCCACAGCTATTTTGGCCGAGACACGAGCGATGGGGTAGCCCGTCGCCTTGCTCGCCAGCGCGGAGCTGCGGCTGACACGGGGATTGACCTCGATTACATAGTAGGGGTTCTCCTTGCCTTCCCGGGGCTCGATAATCGGGTGAGGCTTGAGCGCGAACTGTATGTTGCACCC
>CAZBET010000045.1:0-8905 GCA_964490995.1 uncultured Dehalococcoidia bacterium | reverse complement strand
GGGGAAATCGGCGTTGGTGAAAACATGCTGCACGTCATCAAGCTCTTCCAGCTTGTCTACCAGCTTGAGGGACTGTAGCGCGGCCTTTTCGTCGAGTCGCACTGTCGACTTGGGAACCTGTAGCAACTCTGCGGAGGCGATCGCGACCCCCCTCTGCTCCAGCGCCTTTCTCACGGCCTCCATATCATGCGCCTTGGCATGGATCTCGACCGTGGACTCGTAGACCTTGACGTCGTCCGCGCCGGTGTCGATTGCCATTAACGCCAGGTCCTCGGCGGTCACCTTGTTCACCTGAGCCGTGATGACACCCTTGGGCTCGAACAACCAGCTCACGCAGCCGCTCTCCCCGAGGCCACCGCTGTTGCGGTAGAAGACACTGCGCACTTCGGCCAGAGTCCGATTCCGGTTGTCCGTGAGCGCCTGAAGGAGAATGGCGCTGCCGCCCGGGCCGTAGCCCTCCAACGTTAGCTCAGTCAGCGAAGCAGCGTCCTGAGAGCCAGCCGCCCGCTTCATGGCGCGTTCTATGTTGTCGAGAGGCATGTTGCTGTCGCGGGCCCTCTGCACCGCCAACCTAAGGCGGGCATTGCTCTGCGGCGTAGCACCGCCCTGGCGAACAGCGATGGCGATCTCTTTTGCCAGCTTGGTGAAAAGCTGACCTCTCTTGGCGTCAGCCACGCCCTTCTGGCGCTTGATCTGGGCCCACTTGGAGTGCCCCGACATGCTCTCGCCTCTTACGACGCGGGAACCAACCTGCCCTGCTACTTGGCCTTCTTCTCAGCCATCGCTTTCTTGATGAAGTCAGCGATATCCTTCGTGGGTGTACCCGGGCCAAAGATGCCCTTTACCCCCATCCTGTGCAATGCCTGATGGTCTTCCTCTGGAATGATACCGCCCGCCAGGATTACTGTATGCTCCAGCCCCTTCTCACGGAGCCTCTCGACAATAACGGGAAACAGCTCAAGGTGCGCGCCCGAGAGGATGCTCACGCCAACAACGTCCACATCTTCCTGCAATGCGCTTTGAGCTATCATTTCCGGTGTTTGACGAAGCCCGGTGTAGATCACCTCCATGCCATAATCCCTGAGGGCACGGGCCACCACCTTGGCGCCACGGTCATGCCCGTCAAGACCGGGCTTCGCGACCAGGACCCTGATCTTCTGCTCATCTGCCATGGGAAACTGCCCTCTTCTACTTCTGTTGGTCGAGCCCCATCAGCACTCTCCGCGCCCCCTCAATGTCACTGACCACAACACCGACGAAGCTGACACCTGTGGTCAACTTCACCGCCTAGGCCTTTTGCGCGAGCTCTACGAGCACCCCTTTGGCAGCGCTGGGATGCAGGAAGCCGATTCTCCCCGCGAGGCCCTTCCTGCCCTTCTTGTCGATGAGCTGGACACCTTTGGCCGCCAGCGACTCGAGCTGCTTGTCGACGTCATCGACCTCAAAGCAAATGTGATGAACGCCCTCGCCCCTCTTCTCGAGGAACTTGGCGACACCGCTCTCAGGGTTGGTGGGCTCTATGAGCTCAATCGCGACGTCCCCAATCATTATCGTTGCGGCCTTTATTCCCTGGTCGGGGACAGTCTCCGTGTGAGACGGCTTGATGCCGAGCAGGGCGTCGTACGTCTTGAGCCCCTCATCAAGGTTCTTCACCACAATGGCTACATGGTCAACTTTCTTGATCATTCTTTCCTCCACCTAGTGCTGCAAACAGCGCCACTGCTTGACCAACTAGATGACCAGGAACTCCTGTTGCTCCCCGAACACGCCACGCAGCACATCGCATATCTCTCCCAACGTGGCGTACGACTCGACGCAATCGATCACAGCAGGCACCGTATTGTCCTTGCCGGAGGCGGCAGCCTTCAATCCTTCCAGAGCTTCCCGCACCTTCTTGTTGTCCCTTCTTGCCCTCAACGCAGCCAGACGCTGCGTCTGCTTCTCAGCCTCCGCGGGATTGATTCGGAGAAGCCCCTTGATCTCGGGGTAGGGAGAGACAAACTTGTTGACTCCCACCACAACCTTCTTTGCGGCCTCAATGTCCTTCTGGGTACGGTACGAACTCTCCTGGATCTCTCTCTGCTGGAAACCCTTCTCGATGGCCGCAAGGGCGCCGCCAAGTTCGTCGATCTTCGCAATATACTTGCTGGCCTGCGCTTCCAGCGCATCTGTCAAGTACTCCACCAGATAGGAGCCGCCCAAGGGGTCGACGCAGTCCCCGATGCCCGCTTCATAGGCCAGCAGTTGCTGGGTGCGCAGCGCTGTAGTCACCGCGTCCTCGCCGGGCGTCGCGTACGCCTCGTCGCGCGAGTTAGTGTGGAGGGACTGAGTGCCGCCAAGCACGGCTGCCAGCGCCTGTAGCGCGACCCTCACGACGTTGTTGTCCGGCTGCTGCGCCGTCAGGGTATGTCCGCAGGTCTGTGTATGGAAGCGGAGCATCATCGAGCGCGGGTCCTTGGCCTTGAACCGATCCTTCATGATCTTGGCCCAGAGCCGTCGCGCTGCCCTGAACTTGGCCACCTCCTCCAGGAGGTTGGTGTTGGCGGCAAAGAAGAACGAAAGCCGACCCGCGAACTTGTCCACGTCGAGGCCGGTGTCAATCGCGGCCTGGACGTAGGCAATGCCATCAGCCAGGGTGAAAGCTATCTCCTGCGCCGCAGTCGAGCCCGCTTCGCGGATATGGTAGCCGCTGATGCTGATGGTATTCCAGCGAGGGAGGCGCTCAGCGCAGTAATGGAAAATGTCAGTGGTCAATCGCATGGACGACCGAGGAGGGAAGATGTACGTGCCGCGGGCGATGTACTCCTTGAGGACGTCATTCTGGATTGTGCCGTCCACCTTTGAGGGGTCTACCCCCTGCTTCTTGGCCACAGCGACATACATCGCGAGAAGGACGGGAGCTGTGGAGTTGATGGTCATTGAGGTGCTGACCTTGTCCAGCGGGATTCCGTTGAACAGGGTCTCCATATCTTCGAGGCTCGAAACAGGGACTCCGACCTTGCCCACCTCTCCTCTTGCCTTGGGGCTGTCTGAGTCGTAGCCTATTTGCGTGGGCAAATCGAATGCCACGCTGAGCCCGGTCTGCCCCTGCTTCAGCAGGTAGTGGTAGCGCTGGTTGGTCGCTTCAGCCGAAGCGAACCCAGCGTACTGCCGCATCGTCCAGATCCTGCCACGGTACATGTTGGGCTGCACACCCCGCGTGAAGGGAAACTCACCGGGGTAGCCCAATGCCTGGCTGTAGTCGAAACCTTGACGATCCTCAGGAGTGTAGAGGTCGTCGACCTCAATCCCTGAGGTGGTCAGGAAATGCTCCTCGCGTTCCGGGAACTTCTTCACCGAAGGGCTGAGCACTTTCTCCTGCCACTCTCGCTTGCTTCGGCTGACGTCCATTACTTCTCCTTTTGCCCCGAGAATTGGCTCACGCCAGAAAGTGTAGACCATCCGTGTACTCGTGTCAATTGAACGAATTGGAGCTCAGAGCAATGGCATCGAGCAGCCTGCGCAAGAACGGCACAATCTGATATAATGGGCGCGACCTCAGGTTCGGTGTAGGCGATGGAGCGCATAATATCGGCCAAGCGCAGAGAAGAGGATGTTGTTCTTGACCGGGGGCTCCGGCCCAAGCAGCTTGCCGACTTCGTGGGCCAGGACAAGGTCAAGGAGAACCTCAGGATAGCCATGGTTGCGGCGCAGGGGAGGGGCGAGCCGCTGGACCACACGCTGCTCTACGGCCCACCTGGGCTGGGTAAGACCACGCTGGCCTACATCATTGCCGCCGAGATGGGGGTCAGCGTCAAGGTTACCTCCGGCCCAGCCATAGAACGCCCCGGCGACGTCGCCGCTATCATCACCAACCTCAACAAAGGGGACATCCTGTTCATCGATGAGATCCACCGCCTGGGACGCGTCGTCGAAGAAGTGCTGTATCCGGTAATGGAGGAGTCTGCCCTCGACATCGTCATCGGCAAGGGTGCTGGCGCGAGGAGCCTCAGGCTCAACCTGCCCCGCTTCACCCTGGTTGGCGCGACGACCCGGTTCGCCATGCTCAGCCCCCCGCTTCGGGACAGGTTTGGAGCGGTATACCGTCTCGACTTCTACGACGAGAACGCCATCAAGATTATCGTGGCAAGGTCAGCCCGCCTCCTTGGCGTGCAAGCCGATGAACGAGGGCTGGAGGAGATCGCAAAGCGTGCCAGAGGCACCCCCCGGGTCGCCAACCGGCTGCTGAGGCGGGTCAGGGACTACGCTGAGGTGATGGCCCACGGAGTCATCACCGAGGAGGTCTCCCTGGAGGCGCTGGGAAAGCTCGAGGTGGATTCCATCGGGCTGGACGAAGTCGACCACAAGATCCTGAACACGATTGTCGAGAAGTTCAATGGCGGTCCGGTTGGTCTGGAGACCATCGCCGCAGCCATCAGCGAGGAAGCCGATACCATCATGGATGTCTACGAGCCATACCTGCTGCAGTTGAGCTTTCTCGAGCGGACTCCACGGGGCAGGGTGGCCACCCGCTTCGCCTATGAGCACCTTGGATTGCCCTATCCGAAAACCCAGCGCAATCAGCCCAGCCTCCTGTGAGGGTGGTCATCCGAAATGCCAGACAAATTTGAAACTCAAATCCTGAAGCGCAGGATGTCTCCCCGCATTTCGATTTGGATTATTGGGCATTGTTTAGGATTTGGTGCTTAGGATTTAGGGTTTCCTGAGAGATGGCTTCCATTCTTCTCCACGTCTGCTGCGGGCCCTGCGCCACACACGTCGTGAAGTCTCTCCGTGATAAGGCGCTGGACGTCACCGCTTTCTGGTACAACCCGAATGTCCACCCTTTTCGGGAGCACCAGCTTCGCCTGGAGGCAATGCAGACCTTTGCCCGGGCAACAAGCCTTCCCCTCATCGTGGCCGAGGGCTACGACATGATCAACTACTTCCGGGCCGTCGTGGGCCACGAAAGCGAACGCTGCCCGCACTGCTATCGGCTGCGTCTGGCGAAGACCGCCGAGGTTGCACACGAGAGAGGGGTAGACGCCTTCACCACGACGCTGCTCATCAGCCCCTACCAGAAGCACGAACTGATTCGCAGTGTGGGTGAAGAGCTAGCGCGAGATCGGGGCGTCCAGTTCCACTACCAGGATTTCAGGCCGGGCTTCAGGGAGAGCCACCGCCTGTCGCGTGACCTCGGCCTGTACCACCAGGCATACTGCGGCTGCGTCTACAGCGAATGGGAACGCTACGGCTCGGTTCCCAATCGGTCAATCTGAACTGTCCACCGACTTCTCATCCCCAGACCCAAGAGCCGCCGAACGCCTTCGCTGAGTCGGCAACGACGAATCCTCACCCCACGAGGACACCGGAATATAATTGTCGAACTCCCTGCGTAGCCCGCAACGCTTGCAGACGCCCACACTCTTGGGCCCCGTCGGGCTTTCGATCATCCAGTGATGTCGGCACTTGCCGTTGGCCCAGGGCGCACCCTTTTCGTCGCCCCCAGGCTTTCCGGCAGGAGCAAGATGTTTGCCTCTCATCCTCCAACCCCTCCCCGCTTCCAATCAATGATATTCTAGGCCGAAGCACGGGCTGTGTAAGCGACTTTTGTCTCACCGCAAACGCGATGGCGAGACACCCGCGCCGCCTGAAGTGGGCTGCCCACGAGGATGAATCCTGGGGATGCGCAGAGGCGACTAGGACTCTTCGATGACTATCTCGAAGGGACAGAGTATCGCCTGCGTTGGGCACACCATTTCACACAGGGTACACCAGCCGCAGAGCTTTGACTCAGTAATCGTGATAACGTTGTCAACCAGAACCAAGGCCTCGCAACGACACACACTAACGCATAAGCCGCAGCCGTTACACTTATCCCGATCCAAGACCGGTAGCACGGTCATTCCGTCTTCCCCCACAGCGTCATCCTATGCCTCCAGGACGTCGGCTGTATGCGACCTTTGTCTCAAAGAGCTACCTCTCTGCCATTTCCCTGAGCGCTTTCTGGTCGACAATTACGATTCGGTGGCGATCCAGCCTGATCACCCCTTCGTCCTCCAGGGACTTCAAGGACCTGCCTATCATCTCGCGCGCCGTGCCAGCAATCGCCGCCATTTCTTGTTGCGTCAGCTTTGGCCTGGGGCCCGTACCATCGCCAGCGTATTCCAGCAATATCTTGGCCACCCTTGCCGTCACGTGTCGAAACGACAGGTCTTCCACCAGTGTCGCAAGGTGCCGCGCTCGCTGAGAAAGAACCCTGGCGACATTCAGGGACACCTGTGGGTGCCGCCGCAGAACAACCTCGAAATCCCTGCCTCTTATCCCGTACAGAACGGCCTGACCAACGGCTCGAGCGCTCCCAAGGTTCGGCCCACCGTCGAACACAGATACGTCGTTGAACGACTCCCCCGGCCGTATGAAATAGAGAATCTGCTCCTTGCCATCCGCTGACGTCTTGAACACCTTCACCAGCCCGGACGCGACGAAGTACATCGCCTCTGCTGCCTCGCCTTCGAGCAACAGCAGCTCCCCATTCTCCGCAGTCCGCTCGAACAAGAACTCCTTGACCGAATCAAGCTCGGCGGTGCTGAGGCCAGCGAAGTACGGGATGGATTTCACCCGCTCCACGTCGATAGCCATATCTCCCACTACTTAGCCGTCACCTATCAGCTACCAGACAGCTTGGGAGCGCTGAAAACTCACGGCTGAATGCTGAGAGCTCCATTCACGTCACCTTCTCGAACTCGCTCTTGCTCGCCCCACAGACCGGGCACACCCAGTCCTCGGGCAACTTCTCGAACGGAGTGCTGGGGGCGACACCGTTGTCTGGGTCGCCCTTCGCAGGGTCGTAAATGTATCCGCAAACCCCACACTTGTACTTCGCCAACTTCCCTTCTCCTTCCTTCTTCTGCTCCTCAACATAGGATGGAGCCGTCTTGGGCGTGCTGCCGCGCTTAACCTGTCGGTAGTAGGCATAGGTCATGGGCTCGCCCTCCCGCAGCACTCCCGCATCCTCGAGTTCCCCAACAAATATGGTGTGCGTTGAGATGTCCAGCGAACCCACCACTCGCGCCTCCATGTAGGAGAGCGTGTTCTCCAGCACAACCGGGGCGCCCGTCTTGCCCATCCTGTACTTGATGCCTTCGAACTTGTCTAGGTCTCTGCCCGATTTGAAGCCAAAGCGGCCGACGAAGCTCAAAGGCGCATCCTGAGATAGAACCGAGACCGAGAATACGCCGCTTTCACTGATAAACCGGTGGGTCAGGTTTCCCTGGTTGATGCAGACTGATATGGTCGGCGGGTCGGAGCAGACCTGAATCACCGTGTTGGCTATCTGAGCGTTGACCCTTTCGCCCTTCTTGGAGCCGACGACATAGAGCCCGTAACTTATTGAGTACAAGGCCTTCAGATCCACCGGATACCCTCCTCGCTAGATACAGGAGCCTCTCACAGAAGCTCCTTTCCGCTGCTTTCGACCGCCTGCCTTAACTGGGCAGCGAGCTCGGGCGGAAGACCCTCAATGTCGACGTGCAGGAACCCACGCACAATGGTCGCCGTTGCTTCATCTCGCGTAAGGCCCCGAGCCATGAGATACTCGACTTCTTCCTCGGCGATCTTGCCCACGGCAGCCTCGTGGGACAAATCAACGCCCGCCAACTCGCCCTTGAGTTCGGGGATTGCATGGATCACTCCCCGATCCGAGAGAATCAGTCCGCGGCATTCCAGATGTCCCTTCACGTCTGGAGCGCTGCCTGCAATGAAGCCCCTCGAAATGATCGTGCCTCCAGTGGTAATAGCCCGCGCTACGATTTCGGCCCGAGAGCCTTTCCCTTCCAGCAGGACGCGCGACCCCGTGTCGAGGTTTGAGCCCTCCGGAGCGACCAGTATGCTGCTGAACCTGGCTATCGCATTCTCGCCCACACAACGAGCCACCGGATACATCTGGAGTGTGCGCACAGACTTCATGTTAACGTAGTTGCTCAGGAAAACCCCGCCGTCCTCAATAATAGCGCCACTCCGCGGGCGGACCGCCACTTCCGGGGCCCAGTTATGGATCATGGTGAAGGTCAGTCTAGCCCCGCGCTTCACGTAGAATTCGGAGATGCCGATGTGCAGGCCCGACGCTGACATTGGGCTGGCGGCGCAGCCGGTGATGATATGAAGCTCGGAGTTCTCCTCGGCGATAATGATATTGTGCACCTTCTGCGCCAGATTGCGGTGCGCAAGGTAGAGGCACGCCTGGACCGGGTGAATGGCCTTCACGCCCGGAAGCGCCCTTATGAAGTACCCGTTGTCCAGTTGGAGCTCAGCGTGCGCTGTGTACTTGTCGGCATCGACGCTGACCGCACGCCACCAGTAATTCTTGAGCCAGCCATACTTCTGAAGCGCTTCCGTGATGCTCATCACCTCGAGCCCTTCCTGGCTTGACGAGGCGTGCACGACAGAGCGGTCCATTTGAACGAAGGTGCCTCCCCTTCCGCTCGCGTCGTCGAGGGTCACCCCCACCTCCCTCATCCGCTCCCTGTCCGGCGAAGCCAGGCGCGAAGGATCCTCAACGTAGGGGTGTTCATCCGCGCCTGCCGAGAAGGCGCTCAGGTCGATGTCATCGCCGAGCGCGGCTTTCTTTCCCACAGCCTTCTCCGCCAGTTCTCTCGTTTTCGTGTCGGGAACTAGTCCTTGAGACAAAGACATTTCACGCATCCTTCGTAGCCATTCTCTTTGATCGAGTCGAGAACCTCAAAGGCGTTCTGCTCACAGGCGATAGTTCCGTTCAGAAGAACGTAGCCTTTGCTGGCATGGACGTAATCAAGGATGTGCCCAGTGTGAGTGATGATCAGGCCGGAACGCGTCCGCTGGCGCTTGAGGTCTTTCTGCAGCAGTTCGTTGATCATCTGCCCGATGAGCGAGATGTTCACCAGGTCAA